>JAOZMQ010000442.1 GCA_029934195.1 Candidatus Cloacimonadota bacterium
GACATCTATGTAGTCCAATGCGTTAGCGTTGGGTAAAGAAAAAAGAGAATCAAGCCACAAAAAGACCAGAGTTCCTTGTATAAAAAAAATTTCCGCAAAGACATTACTCTTATGTCTGGTGTTCTGAATTTAGAACTTCATTAATTACTTTTTTAAGATTATCCATATTGTAAGGTTTGCCTATTCTTCCTGAAAAACCATAATCAGCATAATTTGCCATAACCGGATCATTTGAATAACCGCTTGAAACAATTACTTTAGCTTTTGGATCAATTTTTAAAATCTGCAATATTGATTCTTTTCCACCCATTCCTCCGGGAATTGTTAAATCCATAATTATCAAATCAAAAGGCATTCCTTTATCTATTGATTCTTGATATTTTACAACCACATCTTTTCCATCATTTACTGTGACGGCAGAGAATCCAATCATTTCCAGCATTTTTGTCACAAGTGTACAAATCATTTTTTCATCATCCAGCACAAGTACAGTTGTTTTATGATTCAAATCAATAGAATTAACAATCTCAATTCGCTTTTCTTCTTTAACTTTTTGCAATTTTGAAGCAGGTAAATAAATAATAAAAGTAGTACCTTTTCCAAGCACCGAATCAATTTCAATACTTCCGTTATGTTTTTGAATAATGGAATAAGAGGTGGCAAGTCCGAGACCGTTTCCGGTTTGTTTAGTTGTAAAGTAAGGATCAAAGATTTTATTAAGATGTTTTTCTGCAATTCCAATTCCTTCATCTTGTACAATAATTTTAACATAATTTCCTGCTTTAAGACCAACAATTTCTTCATCTTCTACAATAATATTTTCCATAGAAATGTATAGATTCCCACCCTCCGGTGTTGCTTGGTTTGTATTAATTGTAAGGTTAGAAAAAACTTGAGATATTTGTCCTTTATCGGCTTCTACATTCCATAAATTATCAGCAATATTGAAAATTGGTTTCACATTGCTACCGGTAAGATCGAACCTGACAACTTCGCGAATAAGATCACTTAATCTCACATCTTCTTTAATTGGAGAGCCTCCCTTAGAAAAAGTAAGAAGTTGTTTGGTTAGTTGAATAGCTCTTTCCATCGATTTCTCAGCTTCCAAAAGAAATTTCGTACTTTTATGATTTTGAGGCAAATTCATTTGTGCAAGAGAGACATTTCCATAAATTCCTGTCAGAATATTATTAAAATCATGAGCTATTCCTCCGGCAAGAGTTCCTACACTTTTTAGTTTTTCCATTTTTTGGAGTTCTTCTTCAATTTTTTTCTGCTCAGTCAAGTCAATCACAGAAATTGCTGTAAATCGTGGATTCTCATTTTCATCTTTAATTAGAACACCATTAATTAATAATGGGAAAGAAGTTCCATCTTTTTTAAGATGAACAATTTCTTTGTTAATAAGTTTTCCTTTCTTAATAATTTTTTGAACATCCTTCATCGCGTTATCATATTTTTCAGGATTAAAAAATATTCTTGTATTTTCTCCGATAAGTTCATCTACAGTATAATTATGTATTTTTGCGAAAAATTTATTTACATACATAATTTTGCCGGTTAAACTGACGAATATAATTCCTCCATTACTTTGATCAATAATTGATTTGAAATCTCTCAATTCACTTTCTGCATGTTTACGCTCGGTTATATCCTCAACAATTGCAATTTCAAAATATGGTTTTCCATCATTATCACGTACTAATTGTGATCGGAGAAATACATAAATAATTTCACCATTTTTATGTATATATCTCTTTTCAAGATCGAAATAATCTATTCTATCTGAAACAAGATTTTTATATTTATCTAAATTTTTTGTTCGATCATCCGGATGTGTATGTTCATTAAAGTGTTTATTGAGGATCTCATTTTTTGTATAACCTAACATCTTGCAATATGCGTTATTTGCATCAATATAATGCCCTTTTAAGTCAGTAACACTAAACCCAATTGGGGAATTGTCGATTATTAATCGTAATTTTTCTTCATTCTTTTTCAAAGCTTCTTGAGTTTCCTTGCGAAGCGTAATGTCTTCTGCAACCTTTAAGTAGTTTATAATTTTACCTTGTTTATCAAAAACAGGTGAAATAGAAGCAGATTCCCAAAATAGCTCACCATTTTTCTTTCTATTATGAAATTCACCATGCCATTCTTTGCCTGCAGAGATTGTTTTCCATAAGTTTTCAAATACTTCTTTAGATTGATTCTTTGATTTTAAAATTCTTGGGTTTTTCCCGTTAACTTCTTCAAAAGTATAATTAGTAAGTTTAGTAAATTTTGGATTTGTATATTCGATATTTCCATCAAGATCTGTTATAACAATTGTATTAGCACTTTGTTCAACAGCTATAAATAGTTTTTTTAGCTCTAATTCCGCCAATTTTCGTTCATTGATATTTCTTGAAGACCCCAAGACTTCAATTGTTCCGTCATCTGCATAATGTAAACTGGTAATAATTTCAACCCAAATAAAAGAACCGTCTTTACATTCTTGTTGCAATTCATCACGATAAATTTCGTTTTTACCCTTGATAAAATTTTCTAATCGAAGTGAAATTTTTTGATTTAATTTTTCTGATGATTCTTGAGTTAATGATTGAATAAATGAAAATGCCATTGCTTCTTCAACTGTATATCCTCGAAATTGTAACACTGAAGGACTAATGTAAGTAAATTTTTTCTTGGTAAAGTTATAAACCCAAATAACATCTGAAATATTTTCGGCTAACAGACGATATTTATTTTCACTTTTCTGTAAAATTTTTATTGAGTTTTCTCGCTCGGTAACATCTCTATAATTTAAAATTATTCCTTTTACGATAGGAGAATTGAGCATATTTTTTGCAGTACCTTCAAGGTAAATAATTGAGCCT
>JAOZMQ010000066.1:0-4866 GCA_029934195.1 Candidatus Cloacimonadota bacterium
ATTAATCTCTCATTTCAATAAAAGAAATTTGTATTCTTTTTAAAAATTTAGAAGGAATTTATCAGCCTTTACATGAAATTTCTTATTCAAAAAGAATTCTTGGATTATTAAAAAAGAAAGATGATTTTGAGATTTATAATCAATTCATCGATATAGATTTTCCAGAAATGAAAAAATTGTATGAGTATCTTGCGTATCAAAGAAATACCATTGATGTTAAAAAAATATTTGAAGTACATCAAAAAATCGAAAAATTTAATAAATTTAAGAAAGATTCTTTTTGGGAGATAAAAGAATTAGAAATACAAATAAAAAAATTTTCGCAAAGATTTGATTCTGTATTATCTGATTATTATAAGCGGGATTTGCTTTCATATTACAAAATTTATAATAACATTATCAATGCCAAAGAAAATGACCTTAAAACTCAAGAAATGATGAGATTTGAAAAATATCTAAATAATCAAATTAAAGATAAATCTCATTCAGAATTTTTAACTGAAAAGCTTATTGTGATGCGTGACGAAATAAGAGATGAACTTTATCAAGGTGCTGAATTTAAACTAAAAAAGAAACTCAGTAATGCAAAAAATGAATCGGAAATAAAAGTTGCCTTTGATGAAATAATTCAAAAATTTATAGAATTTGAGGATATTTCCGGAATCGAAGAAGCTCAGAAAAATAAGCATTTAATTCTCCAAAAGATACGAAAAATAGATTCTTTTCTGAAATTTCTCGATAAATTGGATAAAAAATTTAATACTCACCAAAAAGCTTCTATAGAAATATCTTACCAAGAAATTCAAAATATTCAGAAAAAGAAATCCAAATATTCGATTCCGTTATTGATGAAATTGGAAAATGACTTGTTTTTGAAAATTCAAGAATTTATTCCTATTGATGGATTTGATGAGGAAGAGATTTTACCAAAAGAATTTCATCATAATTCGCGACTGATAATTCTTGATAAGTATAGTCTCAGAAATTATATAATTTTTACTCAAAAAAATATCGTTATTGGCAGAAATGAAGATAGTGACATCATATTACGCTGTAAATGGATTTCCGGAAAACATATTGTGCTTGATTTTGATAAAAAAAGTTTAATTGATTATGATAGCACAAACGGAACTTTCTGCAATAATAACCAAAAACCTTGCACTACTTTTCCTCTCAACACTTTATATTGCTTTGACTTGTCGCATGCTTTTTTGTTTGATTTTTTAAAAATAGTAGGGGGTTATCATCTCAAAATGACAGAAATTCTCGATGATTCTTTGCAAAAAATACCGGATAAACAAAATTATATTGTTTCGTTAAAAAAAACAGAATTTCTTTTTTTAGATGATTTAGGACAGATTTCTATTAATAAAATTTCCGGTAATATTAATGAAAGTTCATACAATCCAGAAGATATTCTTACCATTAAATATTCAAAAGGACAATTTATTTTAACCGATTTTAGTGAGGAATTGATTGACATAAATATTCTCTCTTTAAAAGAAAATGCAACTGAAAGGTTCTCATTTACAATTGATTAATGATGTATAAATATCACAAATTATTCATAATTTTATTACTTTATTTTGTAGTTAATAATCTTTGTGCAAATGAAAAAGAGATAAAGCTCATTGCTCAAGCTGAAGGTCGTTCTTTAATAAGATCTCAAAAGAATGCAGAAAGAATTTTTTATCAGAATCTTTGCAAATTGTACTATGAAAACCTTACATTTTCTGTAAAAAAGAATTTTCCATCTATAAAAAATGATTTCAAATTATCAAAATTATTTGCATCTGATGTTTTAGATAATTGCTTTTTTGAAAATATCAAATCGGAAAATCCCAGAAACTTTGTAACTAAAATTCTAATACAAAAAAAAAAATATGAAAAAATAGTAAATGATTTTGAGAAAGAGATAAAACTTATTTCTCTAAAGAATTATGAAAAATCTCTAATAGAAGAATCTCCGGAAACTCAAATTTATTTTATAATTGAAGCTTTAAATTCTGCATTTTATTTAACAAATTCTCACGAATTACTTGCAGAAAAAATCATTGCAAAATTTTACAATTCGATTGAAAATTTGAAAATTTATTTTCCAACCGATAAAATAATCTTAGAGAATGAAAAGCTTAATCTTTCTTTTGGTGTTTTTGTTAAAGAGGAAAGTTTGAGCGGAGTTCAAATTGAGGTTAAGAATTATGACAATATTTGGAAAGAAAGAACAACTAATGGTAATGCTATTTTTTCTCTTGATGAAATCTCAAAAAATTCAGTTTTCAATTATAAGGTATTTCTAAGTGATTTTTTACTTTTAAAGCATCAAAATATTAATCATAAAAATCATATCTCAGATAAAATTTTCCAAGTAATACCAGAATTAGAAGGAAAGTTTTTTATTGAAGTTTTACAATTCAGGAAAATATATTTCTCAGGTGAAGCCCAAAATATATCAGCTATAAAAAAAATATTTAGAGAAAATGGTTTTCTTTTTACAGAAAATATAGCAGAAGCCAATCAATTTTTGGTGTGCAATATTGTTGATTATAAATTTGGGAAAAGCCAATTTGGCGGGTATTTTTCAGAGTTTTCTATGGAGCTTGTTTTAAAGGATAGTAATGATTTAATCTTACAAAGAACCAATTCAGATACTTTTAAAAAGTTCTCTCCTCATTCTCAAAAAGAAGCTGATGAAAAAACAAGAGCTTCCGCTATGTTACAATTGAGAGAAAAATTAAGTGAAGATATTACAAAATATTAAATGGAAAGTTATATTCTTTGAATTATTCTAATAAATTCATTAAGATATTTCTTTTCCTTTCCTTTTGCATTATCTCTTTCATCCATCAATCTTGCTTGTTCTGCTCTATTAATAACAAGTTGAAAAGCTATATTTTCAGCATAATCAATTGCAATATTTCTTAAAGATTTCTCTTCAGCAGCAATCTTCATAATCTCTAAAACTAATTCTTTCAATGAATAAAGAACATCAAAATTATCATTTTTCTTTTTAACAATTCGTTTTTTTATTGGTAGGAGTAAATCTTCATTTTTAACATTAAGTTTAAGAATTAAAAATCCATTCTTAATTTTAAATTTATTATCTTTAAGTTTCCTATTCAAAAAATAAGAATTAATTAACTTTGCTTTTTCATCATTATCCATTTTAAAAATAAGCTGTAAATTATTAGAATCATACTCAAGAAATTTTGCATAAGATTCAATTGATTTTCCATGTTCTCCTTTCATATAATAAGCGTCTGCTAATCTTTTATATGCTTCTGCAAAATCTTCTTTATACTTTATAGCTTCTTTAAAAGACAAAATAGCATCATCATAGTTTTTATTTTCAGCATGAGCAATTCCAATATAATTATGAGCAACCGGATTCTCATTTTTGAGAATTAAAGTCTTTCTATAATGCTCAATTGCAAGATCAAACATTCCTTTATTTCTATATGCATTCCCAAGATTATATTGCAGTTCAGAGTCATCAGGATAATATTTCTCTGCTTCTTTATATTGTTTAATTGCTTTGGAATATTCACCTTTATTATAATAAGCACCAGCAAGATAAATCATAATTTCTACATTCTCCGGTTGGATTTCCAATGCCTTTGAAAAATTATAAATTGCTAATTTGTAATCTTCATAATCATAATAAATTAGTCCCATTTTCAATAAAGCATCAGCATTATCAGGATTAATTTTAATGGACATCTTATAAGCATCAATTGCAGTTCCAATATCGTCATCATTCTCAAAACAAATCCCGAGATAATAATAAGTATCTGAGTCTTCTTTATCAAAACTAAGAAATTTTTGAAAAAATTTGATGGCATTTTTATAATTTTCAATCTTCATATATGATACAGCAATATTAAAATAAGTAGCCGACTTTTTGGGATCTAAAAATAAGGCTGATTTATATTCCTCAATTGCTTCTTTATGCTTTTCTGTTGAGGCATATATTGATCCAATATTAAAATGAGCATCAGCATCAAATTTATCAAGTTTAACTACCGTTTTATAGTACATTTCTGCTTTCTGATTATCTCCTTTTAAATGATAGAGACTTCCAAGATTGTTTAATACTTCGATATAATTTGGATTTAATTGTAATGCTTTCTCATAATTTTCAATAGCTTTATCTTCTTCTAATAGTTTTGTATATACAATTCCTAAATTGTAAAAAACTTCTTTAAATTCTTTATTCAGTGTTAATGCTTGATTAAATGAATCAATAGCTAATTTGTATTTTTCAGCATTTGTATAAGCAATTCCAAGATTTAAGAATGCTTTAGAATTATAAGAATCGAATTTTATTGTTTGTTTAAAAGCTTTTATAGCTTTCTTATTTTCACCAAGATTAAAGTAACTTACTCCAAGATAGAAATATGCAAGTCCCCAATCTGGTCGTTCTGATGTTGCTTTTTTAAAGAATGTTGATGATTTTTTCCAATCTGAAGTATTGAAACTATTCATTCCTTTATCAAAATAATCACCTGCTTTATCCGCATTTAAAGTAGCAATAAGATTGATTAAAATTACCAAGATTATCACTTTTAGAAAATTTCTCATTGTAGCTCCTAAGACTTTTTACTTATTGTCTGAACAAAAAATAGCGATTTATAGTAAAATAATTTTCTTTTTAATATTACTCTGTAGCTTAAAAATTTCTTTTCCATTCAACAACTAAATACAATTTCAATCAGATTGTAAAAAGTAAGCAAAGAATGATTCTTCTTCCTTAATTGTCAATTACATTATTTTTTCTGAGATAATTAAACCACACTCTTTCACAAGCTTTTCACAAAAGGCTCATTTCTTTGTTCTCTCTTTTCCCTCTGCGTTCTTCCCTTTGCG
>JAOZMQ010000066.1:4966-10721 GCA_029934195.1 Candidatus Cloacimonadota bacterium
CACAAAAGGCTCATTTCTTTGTTCTCTCTTTTCCCTCTGCGTTCTTCCCTTTGCGGCTTTGCGAAAAAAAACTTTACTTCTTACCAATTCGTTGAAGATAATTAAACCACAATATTTCACAAGCTTTTCACAAAAGGCTCATTTCTTTGTTCTCTCTTTTCAGTCATAATTTACAAGCATAAAAATCTCTTTCAAAATAAATTGCCATAAAATCAGTATGTAATAATTTTGTTCAATGAGGTTGCTATGAGTTATATTATTGAAGTAAAAAATATTAAAAAAGTTTATAATATGGGAAAAGTAAAAGTTGAAGCATTGAAAACTATTGATGTAAAAATTGAAAAAGGTGAATTTGTAGCTATTATGGGTCCTTCAGGATCTGGAAAGTCAACTCTTATGCATATTTTAGGTTGTCTTGATTCTCCTACAAAAGGCGAATACTTTCTTGACGGTTTAGAAATAAGTAAATTAAAAAAAAGGAAACTTGCTACAATAAGGAATATAAAAATCGGATTCATTTTCCAAACATTTAACCTGTTACCGCATCTTTCAATCCACAAAAATGTCGAGCTTCCATTAATGTATTCCGGTATGAATAGAACTCAGAGGAAAAAACAAGCGACAAAAATCTTGACCAGTGTCGGATTGATAGATCGTAAAAAACACAAACCTTCCGAACTATCTGGTGGTCAAAGACAGCGAGTTGCTATAGCTCGGGCAATTGTTAACAATCCATCAATAATTCTTGCAGATGAGCCAACAGGTAATCTTGATACAAGTTCAGGAAATGATATTCTTTCGATATTTGCAGAATTGCATAAAGCAGGAAATACAATTGTAATGGTAACTCATGATCCGGCTGTTGCAAAAAGAGCTGATAGAACAATTCATATCATTGATGGAGAAATTTCCAATGGCAATATCTCTTAAAGAAAGCATCGTTGTTGGATTTTCTGATTTCTGGTCGCGAAAGATTAGAAGTATCGTTACTATTATTGGAATAGTTCTTGGGACAATGTCTGTTATTGTCGTTCTATCATTAATGAATGGAGTTAATCAAAAGACAATCCAATGGATGCTTGAGCGTGGTGGCTTGAACAAGATAAGTATTTATCAAAATTGGGAGTATCAGAGTAAGACCGGACAGCGGAAATACTTTACATATCGAGAGCTTAAACTTATTCATTCTTTAATACCAGAAGTTAAATACTTTAATCCAACTATTCGGCGAGGTTTCCGTATTTCTTATGGGAAAAAGGAATATTGGACAAGTGTTCGTGGAGTTTATCCTGATTTTTCTCCAATTGAAGAATGGGGTGTTCAGAAAGGACGGTTTGTTAGTAATTTTGACATAAATCAATCGTCTGATATAATAGTTATAGGAACAAAAGTAGCAGAAGAGTTATTTGGAAATTTAGATCCTTTAGGTAAAATGGTTACGGTTCATAATAGAAGATTGCAAGTTGCAGGTGTAATGGAACATAGATTCATGAAAAATTCTGTTTCTATTGGAAATGATAACAATAACGCTCTCAGTTATTTGAATCGAAGAGCTTTTATTCCTCTTTCAACAATGATAAATAAAATTACAAATCAAGATAAAATAAATGGTTTGGCTTTAAAAACTTCTACACCGGAAGAGGCAATATTATTAAAAGATAAATTAGAGGGAATTTTGTCGAATTTAAGAAGACGAGAACCGGTTTTTATTATCGAATCCGCTCAAGAGGAAGCAGAAAAAGCGAAAAAAAACACCAAAATTTTTCAAATCATCTTTTTCATTATCAGTTTAATCTCTCTTTTAGTTGGAGGTATTGTTATCATAAATATTATGCTTGCAACCATTCAAGAAAGAACTCGTGAAATTGGAATCAGGTTAGCTGTAGGTGCCAGACGAAGAGATATTTTTATCCAATTTTTAGTACAAACTGTCATCATCACTTTATTAGGTGGAATTATAGGTGTTACTATTGGAGTGTCAATTTTGGGTTTCATAAGTAATTTTCTCAAAATGGAGTTAATTGCATCGTTTGGAACTATTATTCTATCTGTGGCTGTTTCAGCAGGAATTGGTTTGATTTTTGGTATTATTCCAGCTATACACGCAAGTAATCTGAATCCGGTTGAGGCATTGCGACATGAATAATTTTGGGAAAAACTTAAAAATGGGAAAATTCTTTTCTTTTATGAAAGTCTTTTTTTCAACGTTTAAGTATCAGCGAATTTTGGAAGAATCTGCAACTCTTACTTTTGTAACACTTATGGGTTTTATTCCTTTTGCTATTTTCATAATTTTTCTGATTCCGGAATTACCTTTTATTAAATTTGAAGGACAATTACAAACTATCTTAATAAAAAACTTTTTACCGGAATCTGTAGATCAAATTTCTAATTATATAATTGAGTTATTAAATCAACGGGCATCGTTTAGTTTATTTAATTTTTTGATGCTACTAATAACTTCTTATTCGCTTTTTCAAACCATAAGCGGAACTTTTGATAAAATTTTAAATGTCCATGAATTGCGGGAAAAAGATATTCTTTACAACATTGTTAAATTTTTGGGAATGATTGTATTAGGATTCATTCTGTTATTAATTCTTTTTTCTGCGACCTCTTTACCGATAATATCTAATCTTTTCAATATCGGATTTTTGCAACATATCATGTATAAGATTGTCCCAATCTTTTTATTATTTTTTTTCATTCTTTTTGTTTATTTTTTTATTCCAACAATTAAAATTAAACGCTTTTCTTTGATTATTGGTGCAGCCGGATCGTCAATAATATGGATTACTATCAAATTTTTTTTTGAAATATATATAAACAACTTGACGAATATGAAAGTAATTTATGGAGTTTTAGCATCTTTTCCAATTTTCCTTTTTTGGATTTATATTAATTGGATAATAGTTCTTTCTGGAATTGTGATTGTTTCAATTTTAGAAAAAAGAAACATAATTTTAGGAGATAAAAAAGAAAAGAATTACATCAATGTTAGTTTTACCAAAGTATTAGGAAACAAAGCAAAGAATTCAATCTCACAAGATTTTTCGAAAACCGATTTAAAAAATATTTTAAAGGATATTCTTGATGAATGAAACAAAAAAAATACCACATATTTTAATTATTGACGATGAAGAAATGATTCTTGAAATAATGAAAGAAGCACTTGAATTGAATAATTTTTTAGTTACCGCTATTTCTGATGCTACGATTGTTCAATCTTTATTACAAAAAGAAAGTTTTGATACAATTGTTACTGATATCAATATGCCAAAAATCACAGGGCTTGAACTTTTACAAATTGTAAAAAAAATCGATTCTAAACTTCCAGTAATAATGGTAACCGGTTTTGCCGATATGACAAATATGATGTCCTCGTTTAGATTGGGAGCTCATGATTTTCTTAAAAAACCTTTCAACATGGATGAATTAATTATTGCTGTTAGTCAGGCGGTTAATCAGAGACAACTTCAAGTTCAGAATGACCAATATCATGAATTGTTAGAGGAGATGGTAATTGATAAAACAAAAGAGCTATCTGTAGCCAACCAGAAATTGGAAGATAATTTGCTTGGAACTATTTTAGCAATGATTAATGCACTTGAAGCAAGCGATCAATACACACGAGGACACTCTGAAAGAGTAACTTCAATCAGTTTAATGATTGGACAACAATTGAACCTTGATTATGCATCTTTAAAAACATTGAGACTTGGTGCTCTTTTACATGATATTGGAAAAATTGGAATTGATCACGTGATTTTAAATAAACCTTCTCGGCTTACAAAAGACGAATTTGAAATTATCAAAAGCCATCCAAGTATTGGATTAAATATCATTTCTCCAATTTCTTTAGGGCAAGATGTTTTTAACATTGTAAATCAACATCATGAAAAAATAAATGGTTTTGGATATCCAAAGGGTTTGAGCGGTAAAGATATTTCATTATTTGCAAAAATTGTATCTGTTGCTGATACTTTTGATGCTATGACTTCTACCAGACCATACAGAAAAGAACTTTCTTTTGAAATTGCTATGGAAGAAATTTTAGCTTGTTCTAATACCCAATTTGACGAAAATATTGCCAAAGCTCTTTTACAAATCTATACTAAAATTGATGAAAAAAGTTTGAAAGGATTAGATTTATTAAAAATAAATTAGGAGTTAATGTGAAAAGAACTGCATTGATAAGTGTTTCTGATAAGACAAAAATTGTTGAATTTGCACAAGAGTTATCAACATTAGGTTACAAGATTATTTCAACTGGCGGAACTGCTAAAATTTTAATGGAAAATAACATTGAAGTTTCAAAAGTATCTGATGTTACAGATTTTCCAGAAATAATGAACGGAAGAGTAAAAACTTTACATCCCAAAATTCATGGCGGTATTCTTGCTGATAGAAATAATCCGGAGCATTTAAAAACAGCGGAGAAAGAGAAGATCAATTTGATTGACATGGTCGTAGTCAATCTTTATCCATTTGAAAAAACGATTAATAATCCACATTCAACCTCACAAGAAATAATTGAAAATATCGATATTGGTGGTCCTTCAATGATTAGAGCTGCTGCCAAAAATCACAAAGATGTCATTATTGTTACAGATAAATCTGATTATGATTCTGTTCTTAACTCAATTAAAGTAAACGGAGAAATTTCTCTTTCTATGCGACAAATGCTTGCTGGTAAAGCTTTTGTTCATACAGCAAATTATGATAATCTTATTGCTACTTATTTTAATAAATTGAATAAAATTGAAATTCCTGAATTTCTACAAAACTCTATTCAACTAAAATCAATTCTTCGATACGGTGAGAATCCACACCAAAAATCAGCATTTTACGAATCTCCTCAAAATAGTATAATTGAACATCTGCACGGTAAACAATTGTCATACAATAATTATCAAGATATTGACGCTGCCCTTAGAATAATTGAGAAATTTAACGAAAATCCAACTGTTGCTATTATAAAGCACACCAATCCTTCTGGAATAGCAGAAGGAGAAACCCTTTTAGAAGCATATCAGAAAGCATTTGAGACAGACACTCTTTCTCCATTTGGTGGCATTGTCATTGTTAATAAACCATTGGATCTCATTACTGCTAATGCCATAAATAAGATTTTTACTGAAATAATATTAGCACCTGATTTTGAAGAGGAAGCAATACTAAAATTGAAAAAAAAGAAAAATCGACGATTACTAAAATATAGTGTTGGAAAAATTTCTTCTCTAAAAAAGATTCCAATTATTCATACCTGCATGGGCGGTTTAATATCTCAAGAACCGGATATTGATGCCGATATTGAGAGTAATTGGAAAATTGTAACAGAAAGAAAACCATCAGAAAATGAAATGAAAGCTTTGAAATTTGGATGGAAAGTTGTCGCCACATTGAAATCAAATGCGGTTTGTTTTACAAATGAGAACCAAACACTTGGACTTGGAATTGGTCAAACAAGTAGAATAGATTCTACTGAAATAGCTGTTATTAAAGCAAAAAAATTCCATTTATCATTAGAAAATTCTATTTGTGCATCAGATGCTTTTTTCCCTTTCCGCGACAGCGTTGATTCAATTGCTGATAAAGGAATAAAGGCAATTATTCAACCTGGAGGTTCAAAAGGTGATATCGAAGTGATTAAAGCTTGTAATGAACATGGTATTGCTATGATTTTTACAGGAATGAGGCATTTCAGACATTAATATTTGTTAAGAAATAGCATTTTTGAGAACAAATCGAAGAT
>JAOZMQ010000443.1 GCA_029934195.1 Candidatus Cloacimonadota bacterium
ATAATGGATAAAATAGAGAAAAAATTTAAAACCATCCTAATATTTGTAATTTCTCGCTATTTTTCGTCTATTATTTATTCTCTTAAATCCGCGTAACTCTGCGTAAATCCGTGGCTTATCCTTTTTCGTTCAGGTACTAAATAGTATCTGAGCAAAAAATCACTTTTTATTTTTTTCAGATAGAACATTATATTTTCTATACAATTTAAAAAAACTGTATTTTTCCTCATAGAAAACTTCTCGTAATTCTTTTATTTTTTTTAAACTAAGGGAATCTACTTTTAGGAGAAGTGCTCTTTTTTCTTCGTAAGATAATGAAAAAGAATTAATGACAAATGTTTTTAATTCATATGAATCAATTTTACCATTTCTTGATGATATTTTAATCTCCATAAGTTTATCACAGGGTTCTTTTATCATTTTGATATCATATTCTGTTTTTTGTATTTTTAAATTTTTTGATAGATCATCATTGGGTACAAGGGTAGGAATTCTATCAACCGGAAAATCTGATTTTGTAAAATTTTGAAATTCTTTATACTCTTCATATTGCTTATTGATTTCATTTTTAATTAGTTCGTTTTCAAAAGATCCAAACTTTTTAACAACTTTTGCTATAATAATGTTAATTGATTCATCATTAATTTCGCCCTTAAATGAATCAACAAATTTAAAAATGATGCCGGAATCAATTACTTTCTGAAATTTCTTTTTCTCTACAATTTTATGAAACTGATTATCAAAATTGATAATTTTTTGAAATTTCTCTGTCTTTGACTTTGTATCTTTATCATTAAGCATTTTATCAATGGAAAGAATCGTCTTTTGAAGTAATTTTTCATTTTCAATTACTTTAACATTTTCTCCGCAATAGGGACAAAATTTCCATTCATCTATTAATGTTTTTTTACATTTATTACATTTAATCATTATTCCTCCCAATTGTATTACACAATAATTGAACCACTTAAAAAGGCTTTTTAACTATCAACTTTTGAGACAAACCAATATGATCTGATAACTAATACTTGAACGAAAAGGATAAAAGCCACTGATTGCACGGATTTAAAAGAAATTTTTTTTATTGAAATATTAATAAGAATGGGTAAATAGAGAAAAAATTTAAAATCATCCTAATATTTGTAATTTTTCGCTATTTTCCATCTATTATTTATTTTCTTAAATCCGTAGCTTAACCTTTTTCGTTCAGATACTAACTATTTGATATGTAGTTGTTCAAAAAAATATTACGATTATGAAAATCAGTTAATAATGTCAAGTTATTGATAAAATTTCTATAAATTGTCATTGTACAGAGCACAGATTCCGTATTAGACCGCTTTTGGTGAACACTATACTGTTAACATTTGTTATGTTGGCATGATTTTAGTTGACTTAATAAGAGAGTCTTAATATCTGACAAATATATTAAGAGAAATTATTTTTTGGAGGAATAATGAAAAAAATAGTATTGGTCATTGCAGTAATGATAATCGGATTAAGTGCTTTATGTGCAGAGAGTTCACGTCTTGCGTATATTTATGCTGACAGGATTATGACTGAAAGTAAAGATGCTCAAGAAGCTCAACAATTATTTCAAGCGGATCAGGCTGTTTGGGAAAAAGAAGTTCAAGAACTTGATGCAGAAATTGAAAGATTACAAAATGAATATGAAACAAGAAAATTAACTTTGGCTGAAGCAGGGAAAAAAGAACAGGAAAATAAGATTCAGAAAAAGATACAAGATCGTCAAAATATTGTACAGGAAATTCTTGGAGAAAATGGTAAAGCTGCTCAAAGAAATGCAGAATTACTCGAACCAATTATGAAAAAAGTAAATAAAGCAATTGAACAAGTAGCAATTGATAACAATTTTGATATGATAATTGATGCTTCTGCTGGCGGTCTTCTTTATGCAAAACCAGCTTTAGATGTTACGGATTTGGTTCTTGAAGAATTGAATACAATGGAATAAATCCTATTAGGTTTTACGATGAAAAAATTTAAGTTGGAATTAACTCCGGAATTGATTAGTAAAAAAATTCCAGGAGAAATAAAAATCGTCAATGAAGTACAACTTAATAATGTCGCTGAATTTTGGGAAGCAAATAGTAAATCTGTTTGCTTCCTAAGCGATAAGAAATTTCTCAAAGATGCTTCAAAATCCAAAGGCGGATTGATCTTTGTTAGCAAAGATATTGATTGTAACTTATTGAAAAATAAGAATTTATTGATTGTGGAGCAAGCTTATACTTCTTTTATGTTATTTGTTAGAGAATGGATTCAATTGGATAAAAAAAATGTAAAGTATATTTATGATTCCGCTACCATTTCTTCAACAGTTAGAATTGGGAAAAATGTTACGATAAAAGCTAACGTTGTGATCGGGGAAAATTGTATTATTGGAGATGAATCTACAATTGAAAGTAATTCAGTTTTAATGGATAATGTTGTAATCGGAATAGGTTGTGTTATTAATCCTAATGTAACAATTTATGAAGATTGTATTCTCGGTGACAGAGTCATCTTACATGCCGGAGTTGTTATTGGGGCTGATGGTTTTGGCTATCTCCTTTATGACGGAAAACAAGAAAAAATTCCACAAGTTGGTAATGTTATTTTAGAAGACGATGTTGAGATTGGTGCTAATACATCAATTGACAGAGCAACTATCAGCTCAACTATTATCGGAAAAGGGACCAAAATAGATAATTTAGTTCAAATTGGACATAATTGTAAAATTGGATCTCATTCAATTATCTGCGGACAAGTTGGTCTTGCTGGTAGTACTATCATTGGAAATTATACTTATATTGCCGGTCAAGTCGGTACAGCAGGACATATTAAAATTGGAGACAGAGTATTAGTTTGTG
>JAOZMQ010000444.1 GCA_029934195.1 Candidatus Cloacimonadota bacterium
GAGTAAAGTCATAAAACCATCGATATTCCCCAGTTTTCATTCTCATTCTGTAAGATTGCTCAAATTCATCTATTTTGTTTTCCATATTATATGAGACCTTTTCCCCAATAGTCGGAAGATCATCAGGATGAATTATTGAAGAATATCTGAAGTTTGGCTTTGTCAGTTCATCAAAAGTGTATCCCAAAACTTTTACTATATTTTTGGAAGTGTAAATAACAGGCCAGTTTTCAACCGGTGACCAGACAATCGTACAAACTTGGCCAGCAGAAAAAAGATCTCGTTCTTTACGCAACGCTTTTTCTGATTTCTTAATTTCTGAAATATCATAAAAATATGCAATTAAGTGTTTTCTTTTATAAGAATCTAACATAAAGGAAATCATCTCAACAGGATAAAAAGATGAATCACTTCGCATAACATTGAGTTCGCCACGCCAAGTTCCAATTTTGAATAAAGACGGAATAACACCCGTTTCTAATAATTCTACACCTTTTTCATCGGTAAAATCAAGAATTGAATTTCCAATAATATTTGTGTCATCAACCCAACCACTCATATTCAATAAAGATTCATTTACATACTCTACTTTTCCTGAAAGATCAGACATAATAACTGCAATCGGAGAGTTTTCAACAATTTTTGATAACAATTTAATTTCACTCTCATTTTTTCTCTGTACCGTAATATCCTTAACTATAGCTTTTATGAATGTTTTCCCGTTGGCTCCCATCTTTGTCAGTAAAACTGTTGTAGGAAATTCCTCACCATTTAATCTTTTATGTGTCCACTCAAAAAAGTTGGTTCCTTCTTTAATTGCAATATTAATCATTTCAGTTGCTTTAATTTTAGAAAGTGTTTTATCTTTTTGAAATTCAGGCGATAATGAATGTGGACTCATACGCAAAAGTTCAGAAATATCTTCAATACCAAACATTTGTAAAGTAGCAGTATTACCATTAGAAAACTTTCCACTTTGGAGGTCAATTGTCATAATAGCTTCTTGAGAAGAATTGAACATTGTCTTATATTGCTCTTCACTCTCTCGTAATAATTTTTCCATCTCTACTCTTTTAGAAATATCTCTTATCACAATTTGTATGGATGCAACTTTATCGTTTTCAATAAAAGGTGCATAAGAAATTTCAACAGGAATTACTTCTCCGTTTTTTCGGAGGAACATAAATTGAAAGTTACCAATCTTTTGATTAATTTTTGCATCTGCAAGTAATTGATAAGCGTTTAGTTTGTCCGATATTTCAGCAAAATATGCTGAAATATTCTTACCTATTTCTTCTGCCGGAGTATAACCGCCCAACTTGTATATTCCCGGGCTTACATATAAAACTTCACCGGTAAGTGAGATTTGCACAACCACATCCGCTATTGTTTCAGTTAATGTTCTAAATTGTTTTTCACTCTCTCGGAGTTTCTTTTCCATCATTTTTCGTTCAGTAATATTATGACTTATTCCGAGTATTCCAATAGGTTTTCCATCTAAATCTGCAAGTGGGGTTTTATAAGTTTCAAAATACTGAATTTCGTTTGATCCTACCGAAACTTCATCTTCAAAAATAAGTGATTTTTTACTCTTTATGACTTTATTATCTTGGGCTGTGAAATAATCAGCTATTTCTTTATTGAAGAAATTATAAATTCTTTTTTGATCTAAATTTGCTCTATTTGTATTCATAAATTGTTCAAATTGTTTGTTCGTTTTCAGAAATCTACCATCCATGTCTTTCATATAAATCAAATCAGGGATTGAGTCTATCAATGTTTGCAATAAATTATTTTTTTCTAAAAGTTCATTTTCGAGGTTTTTAAATTGTGTTATATCATTTGCAATTTCAAACCTAACCATTCTTCCATCAACCCATTCAATAGCTTGATCATGCCGTTGATACCATCTGTTATTTTTTGGATTATAGTCTTCCCATATATGTGGAGTTTGGGGATTACCATTATCACCTAAAGGATATTTGTTTGTGCAAAAACTACATTCACCTGTCTGGTTTTCTTGAAGAACTGAAAAGCATTTTTCTCCAATTTTGTTCCCAAACAACTCAGTGCTTTTTTTATTGAGAAAAAGTAATTCGTGAGTCTTCATATCTGTAACATAAATTACTTCATCAATCGCATTCAATGTTTTCTTAAAGGTCTCATGTTCGTTTTTTAATTTTTCCTCTGTCTGTTTTCTCTCTAAATACAAAGTAAGGGATTGAGATGATGTTCTAAGAAAACTTTCTTCTTCAAAACTCCAGACAACTTCTGTTTTGCAATTATCAAAACCGATGAACCCTCCAAATTTATTTTCAATTATTATTGGAAAAATCAAAATGGATTTGATATTTTGAGCTTTCAGAAAATCCTGTTCACCTTCCGGGAAAGTATTTATTACTCCTTTTATGATATTCCTTTTCGATAAAACCTCTGTCCATCTTTTAAAATTTTCAGCGAAACTAAAATTTTGTAAGTCTGGATTATCTATTTCCGGATTAATTCCCTCTGCACAATATTCAGCTTTCTGGCTTGTAAGTATTTCTCCCTCTTTATTTTTGTGGTTAAGAAAAATATAAGCTCTATCAGAATGAGATGCTTCTCCAATCACTTTAATATAATCTTGAAGAATCGTGTTCGATTTTGATTTTAACAAAATTCCTTTTGCTTTATTAAGAGCCAAGATATGGCGTTTTCTTTCTTGTAATTTATATCTAACTGCTTTTTCTGAAGTTATATCCTTTGCAATACCTTCTACTCCAACAGGTTTTCCATTTTCATCAAAAATTACTTTAATATTTGCATTTATATGAATCCATAAATCATTATTTGTATTGAGGATTATCTCATAATTTTCAACTTTGA
>JAOZMQ010000445.1 GCA_029934195.1 Candidatus Cloacimonadota bacterium
TTTTCTTAGTTAACTTCATTTCCTTCAAGGTTAAAAAGTCTTTTTTTGTTCAGATACTAAATAATTCCGTCTTTAAAATGAATTTTTGTATAATTATCATTAAAATCATGTAAAATAAGTTTTTTATCTTTAATAATATTTAGGCAAGCATCAACAACTTTTTCATCAAATTTTGTACCTCTATTGTTTCTTATCTCTTGAATTGCAATTTCTGGACCTAAGGCTGCTCGATAAGGTCGATGAGACGCAATTGTCTCAACAACATCGGCAACTGCCAAAATTTTTGCTTCTAAACGAATATCATCTCCCTTAAGATTATTTGGATAACCTGAACCATCCATACGTTCGTGGTGCTGTAATACAGCTTCCGAAACAGGCCAAGGAAATTCGATGTTTTTTAGAATATCATAACCAGCTTGTGCATGTCCTTGTATTAATGCTCTTTCTAAAGCAGATATTTTCCCTGGCTTATTTAATATTTCTGCAGGAACATAAATTTTGCCAATATCGTGGAGAAGTCCAGCTGTTCTAATACAATCCTTAATATCTTTTGACAATGACATTTCCTCTGCAATTAAAATAGCAATTTCAGTCATTCTTTTTTGATGTCCGGAAGTATATGGATCTCTATTTTCAATGGTAAATGAAAGAGCCATTACAGTATCCTCAAGAAGTTTATGCATTTTGGTAAGATTTTCTTTAATTTCAATTTCTGAGTTAATTTTATCTGTAATATCTCTGTCAACTCCTCTATAACCAATAAATTTTTCTTCAATATCGTAAAATGGCACACCTGTTGATAAAAAACATTTTGTAGTTCCATCTTTATGCTTTTTCCAATTTTTAAAGTCATGAAAACTATGATGTTTTTTGCTAATATCATTAAAATAATCTTGAATTTTATTATCATGGACATCGGGAAGAAGTGAGAAAAAATTTTTCCCAATAAGTTCTTCAGAAGAAAATCCTAAAATATTTGCAACTTTTGGAGATGCATATTTTATTATCCCTTGCGGATCAATTTCCCAAATCCAATCTGCTATACTCAATGATACATCTTTGAATCTCTCTTCACTTTCCTTCAAATTTTTATAGAAAATCAAATTATTAATAGAATTGGTTAGAATTAAGGAAATATCATTAAATAGCTGGATTTCATGTTTCTGCCATAATCTATCATAAGAACATTGGTACATTCCCAAGAGCCAAGGTTTTCCATTAAGTGGAAATAGAGGAACACACATCATCGATTTGATATCAAAATTTTTCTTAAACTCATCTATCTTTGATAATAGAGATGAATTAAAAACAGAGACTTTCTTATTTTCTATCATTCTATCCATTGAATCAGAAATTCTATCTGACATTTTCAATAAATCACCTTTTGGTTCTTTCCAACTAAAATTTTCATTTTTTGATTTTACTGAAAGTGTAAGAAAATCTTCTTTTGGATTAATAGGATTTAAAAGCCATGCTCGATCAACCTGAAACATCTTTTGTAAAAGATCAATAACTTTTTGAATCATAGATGGAATATCTTTATTATTATTAATAGCACGATTAATTTTTTGAATACTTTCCAGATAATAAATATGCCTTAAATTTTTGATTTCGCTTTTATTTCTTTCGAGAGAATTTGTAATAATCTCACCAAGCATTTTCAATAAATCAATAGTGCTCTGATTCCATTCAATATTGTCAATTACAGTATCAAAACCAAGATAACCAATAATTTTCTTACCGATAACCATTGGAATAAATAAAGCTGATTCGATTTTTTTTGAAGAAAGAAAAAGCTTAAAACTATCATCAATTGGTAATTTACTGATACTATTAATGGCAATTACATCATGGTTCTTAATTTTTTCCTCCAAAAATGAAATCATTGCTATTGGAATATTTTGAAAGAAATTTTGCACAGAATCTTCTCTCTCTAAACACCATTCATGAGTAATTGATGCTAATTTATTTGATGAGGAAAGTTTGAAAACATACGCCCGATCAATTTTTAATATTTGTGAAATATTTTTTAATACTTTGACTATTAAAGAATCAATATCCGTAGAATTTGAATTAATAAATTCTGAGGATACAAGATTTATAAAATTCTCTATTTTCATTTTTTTTTCTAAAATTTGTTCTGCTTCTTTTTGTTTAGTAATATCTTTACCAATACCGAGAAGACCAATAATTTTCCCTTGCTCATTAATATTCGCTGAAACAGTAATATCAACCCAAATGTCAGATCCATTTTTATGATTTTCCAACATTTTTTTACTTACAGCTTGACCTGTTTTTAAAACTTCATTCCGCATTTGACTTGCAATTTGACGCGTTTTGGGATCTGTATATAAAATTGACATTTTTTGTTTACCAACAATTTCAGTTGCTGTATATCCAAAAATATTTTCCGCTCCTTTGTTCCAAAAAAGAATATTACCATCAAGATCTGTCGAAATTATAGAAATCTCAGTAGAACTATTCAATATATTTTTGAGAAAATTTTGTGATTGTTGACTGTTATCATTAAATTCCTTTCTATCACTCCATTTACTCATTTCCATTTTCTCTGAATTGTCTTTTCCTGCATCGTTTTCCTTAACATAATATTTGTTATTCATGCTTACTCCTAATTTGAAATTCTCATTATCTTTATTAAATATTTCCTAAATTTCCTTTTTTTGTCGCTACTCTGTAGCTTAATTCTCTTTTCTCTTTACCCAACGCTAACGCATTGGGCTACATAAATATCGCTTCTATGAAGCTGAAAAATAAATAATTTCCCAATTAATCTTTCTTCAGGAACTTCTGTTCTTCATGGTTAAAAAAAACCTTTTCGTTCAGATACACACTATCAC
>JAOZMQ010000067.1 GCA_029934195.1 Candidatus Cloacimonadota bacterium
AAATTATTAAGGTACAAGCTTTGACTTTAAAAGAATATTTTTGATTTCATTTGACAAATTAAAATGCTGAAATTTTATATATAAATTGGGTTATAGGAATTTTATTAATAAGAGGAATTATGAAAAAAGCAAAAAAAATCTTAAAAGATGTATTTGGTTATGATGAATTTAGGTTTAAACAAGAGTCAATAATTGAAAGTATTTTAAATCGGAAAAATGTGGTAGCGATAATGCCTACAGGAAGTGGGAAATCATTATGTTATCAAATACCTGCATTAATTTTTGAAGGGTTAACGATTGTTGTCTCTCCTCTAATTTCCTTAATGAAAGACCAAGTAATACAATTGCAAGAAAATGGAATCAAAGCAGCATATTTAAATAGTTCCTTACCACCGAGTGAATATCAAAACCATATCAATCTCATTCTTGAAAATAAAATAAAATTGCTTTATGCAGCTCCAGAGACTTTACTTTTGGAAAAAACAATTAATATTTTACAGCAAGTTCAGGTGGATTTAATTGCTATTGATGAGGCTCATTGTATTTCGGAATGGGGACATGATTTCCGACCTGAATATAGAAAGCTAAATCATTTTAGAGATTATTTTCCAGAAGTTACAACTATTGCCCTTACAGCAACAGCAACTCCAATAGTTCAGCAGGATATTCAACATAATCTCAGTGTTCCTGATTCTGAACTTTTTATCTCCAGTTTTGATAGAAATAATTTGTTTTTGGAAATCTTACCCAAGAACGATCCTTTATCACAAACTGTGGAATTTATTGAGCGATTCAAAAATCAATCCGGTTTAATATATTGCTTTTCTCGTAAACAAGTTGATTCTTTGTCAGCGGATCTTCGTGATTTAGGATATTCTGTTCTTCCTTATCATGCAGGACTTTCCGACTATGAAAGGAAGTTTCATCAAGAAGCATTTGTAAAAGATGATGTCAACATTATTGTTGCTACTATTGCTTTTGGAATGGGGATAAATAAGCCGGATGTCCGTTTTGTTTTACACCATGATCTCCCGAAAAATATTGAAAGTTATTATCAACAAATTGGTAGAGCAGGGCGAGATGGTATCGACTCATATTGTCAATTGCTTTTTAGTTATGGGGATATTGTAAAAATAAAATATTTTCTAAAAGAAAAAACTGAAACTGAAAAGATGAAAGAATTAAAATTATTGAATGCGATGATTGATTTTTGTGAGACTGAAGAGTGTAGAAGAATCCCATTATTAAAATATTTTGGGGAAGAATACTTAGAACAGAATTGTCATAAATGTGATAATTGTTTGAATCAAGGTAAGAAAAAACAAGATATAACAATTGAAGCTCAAAAATTTCTTTCTTGTGTTAAACGTACCGGCGAGATGTTTGGTTCGAATCATGTTATAAAAGTGTTAATGGGTTCAAAAGATAAAAATGTGTTGAATCGGAATCATCAAAATCTTTCAACTTATGGAATTGGTAAGGATTTAAGTCGTAAACAATGGAGTTTTCTTAATAGACAATTTCTAAGAAAAGGAATTTGTGAGCTTGGAGATTATGGGGTAATAAAATTGAATGCCAAATCTTGGGAAATCCTAAAAGGAAAGGAAACTTTGTTTGGAACACTTATTGAAGAAAAATCAAAAATTGAGGTAATAGAATCAAAAGAATATGATCTTGATTTATTTGAAATTTTGCGAAAAATGAGAAAAGAAATTGCAGACAAAGCAAATCTTCCTCCTTATGTTGTTTTTACCGATAGAACTTTGATAGATCTTAGTTTTTATTATCCTCAAACAAAAGATTCTTTATTTTTGATGAATGGTTTAGCTGAACAAAAAATCAAAAAATATGGCACACAACTTTTAGATGTTTTAACAGAATATTGTCGCAAAAACCATAAAGAAGATCTCTCATATAAAAAAAATGTTCGCAAAAAAAGAGTTTCCAAATCAAAAAGATTGATGGAAGTTGCTGAAAAATTCAAACAGGGAATAAGTGTAGAAAAACTTTGTGAATTGTATCAAGTAAAGCCAAACACAATTATTCAACATTTGATTAATTACAAAAAGAATGGAAATTCTCTAAAAGGTAAAATTACAATAAATTTATCTAAACAAGAGGTCCAAAGAATTGAGGACTCATTCCTTCAATTGGGGACTGAAAGATTAAAGCCAATTTTTGATAATTTTGATGGAAATTATTCTTATGATATTTTGAGAGCTATTCAATTCAATATGCTGTAAAAAAGAAAGAAAATCTTACAAATCACATTTTAACACAATCCCAAAAGAAAAGTCTCTTTGTACTCCTGTGGAACTTGAGTTGTGGTAAGTATCCTGATAAATTTTACCGCCATAAGTGAAATCCCAAAATCCGCCAAGCCTCAAATTGCCATTGATATGAATAGGTGCAGATGCCATTCCGATATGGTATCCAATAGTGTAACCACTCCAAACTGCATCGGGAAGATTGTTTGCTTTAACGTCTTCTACATCCTTTTCAGAATTGATTGCCATTAATATACCCAATTTCAAATCAAGATAATTATAATTATCTCCATAAGGTAGAAGCAAAATGTTATAAGTGATTGGAACTCTAAATTGTTTAAATTTCAAATTTCTTGTCCCATTTACACCAAGCTCATTATCACTATATTTTATCTCTTGTTCAAAAGTATGATAATCAACACCAACTTCAAGAGCATTTCTATAAAAACTCCATTCAGTATGGAATCCTATAAGATTTCTATTTGATTTTCGATCAGCCTCTATTAAAGATGACCTATCATTGTCGGTAAAACCACCATTTGATAATCCACCATAAGCAGATATGGTTCTAAGATATTCATTAACGTTTTGTTTTTTACACATAAGATAAGATGAACAACCGGACAAGCTAATGACAACAATAACGAGAACAAGTAATTTTACTAATTTTTGCAAACTGACTATTTTGTAAGCTTTCACAATTTTCTCCTTTTATAACTAATTTCTATAAACTATTATGAAGGACAGTTTTATCTTTTGATTTTCCAGCTAATTGACCGCAAGCAGCATCAATATCCTGACCGCGACTATTTCGTAAAGTAATAACAGAACTAAGAGAACCTAATTTTGATGTAAAATATTCAATATCTTTTTCTGTAGGTGAAGTAAAAGATAAAGAATTAACTGGATTCCAAGGAATAAGATTGATTTTACAAGAAATATCTCCAGCAAATTTTTTAATTGCTTTTACATCTTCTCTTTGCATATTGAAATTTTTCATCATTATATATTCAAAAGTAATTCTGAAAGAAGTTTTACGGCGAAATTCCAACAAAGCATTTTTCAATTCATTTAATGGATATTTTCGATTTACCGGCATCAATGAATTTCTGTTTTTTTCAATTGCAGAATTCAAAGATACAGCAAGTTTTATTTTTAATCCGGAATCAGCGAGTATTTTAATTCCGGGAATTACTCCACAAGTTGAAACAGTGATTTTTCTCGGACTAAAATTTAAACAGTTTTCGTGTTGCAAAATTTTTATGGCTTTTATAACATTTTCAAGATTATCTAAAGGTTCTCCCATACCCATAAAAACAATATTTGTTAGTCGAGATTCTTTAAGGGAATTGATTGCAATGAAAACTTGCCCTAATATTTCGCTGACTGTTAGATTGCGGATAAGTCCCATTTTAGCTGTTGCACAAAAAGTACATTTTCTTTTACAGCCAACTTGCGAAGATACACACAAAGTATTTTTCTTTTCATTCGGGATCAAAACCATTTCTATAAAATTATCATCTTCCAAAGAAAGTAAAAATTTTCGAGTTCCATCAGTAGATTTTTGAACAATTTGGATTGATGGTAAAACAAATGTAAAATTCTCCTTCAATGTTTCTCTGAATGATTTTGATATATTCAGCATTTGATCAAAGCTAAATACTTTTTTTTCATAAATCCATTGAATAATTTGTTTGGCACGAAATTTCTTTTCACCAAGCTCAATAATTTTTTCAGTAAGCTCTTCTGGTGTTAATTCTAAAATATTAATAATTAACTTCTCCTACATCTTTGACAACTACTGGTTTTAGAGAATTTTTTGTTATATTCGTCAAGATTCATGACAAGTATTTCTTGAGATTCTCCTGTTAAATGAATTTTTTTATTATAGCAATCAACCTTAAAAACATACATTTGTTCACCATTCAATCGCAATTGAGTTCCAATTTCCGGGAACTCTTTTTGAGATTCAATATAATAATCTTCTTCATAATGTAAACAACAAAGTAAACGGCTACAAGGTCCTGATATCTTTGAAAGATTACCGGAAAGATTTTGATCTTTAGCCATTTTAATTGTTACTTGATTAAATCTTTTTAGAAAAGAAGCACAACAATAACTATATCCACACATTCCAATTCCACCAATTCTTTTAGCTTCGTCACGACCTGTCGTTTGATGTAATTCTATTCTTGTACGAAAATAAGAAGCTAATTCTCTTACAAATTCACGGAAATCTACTCTACCGTCAGCAGTAAAAAAGAAAGTTAATTTATTGCCGTCAAATTGGTAGATAGTACTAACAAGTTTCATCTCAAACGGATATTTTCCAACCAGTTCCTGAAATTTTTCTGAACCTTTTGCTTCATCAAATTTTACATGTTCCAATTTTTTGTTATCTTCTTCATCTGCTTCTTTTATTATTCTAAGAATTTTACCGGATTGATACAATTCTTCAAGTTCATCTCTGAAAATTGAGCTACTGATAACACGAGCAATATCAAATCCTCTTTCGACAGCAACTATAACCCAACTGTCTGGAACGAGAACTAATTTTTTCTCGTTTGCAAAATACGCAACTCGACTGGATCGAAATTCTACTTCTATAAATTCATGCATTAAATAATTCCTTTTAATTATATCAATTCAATAATACGAAATTTATTGAATTTTTTAGACAAGCTCAAAATCTCTAATTTTCTTGTAAAGCTCTTTTTCAATACTTGAGATTGATTTTTTTCTTCTTGCTTTAACATGGTCAGCAGTTTCAAGAAATTTATTGATTTTATACTCTGAAATTTTACCTGTTTCCCCCCAACTAAAGGAAGGAATATAATCTTTTATTAAAGAGCTTCCCCATAAATTACAACCGATTCCAATTATTGTTCCGGTATTAATTGAACAATTGATTCCGGTTTTACTATGATCACCGATTATAGTTCCAACGAACAATGAGCCAGAATCAATTTTTTCGTTTTTAGGATAAAAATAGACAGAAACATTTTTGTAATTATTTTTCAAATCACTATTATTTGTATCAGCTCCAAGATTTACCCATTCACCGAGGTAAGAGTGTCCAAGAAATCCATCATGTTGTTTATTGGAATATCCGTGAATTATGGTGTCTTCAACTTCTCCTCCGACTTTACAAACAGGTCCAATAGATGTTCCTTCATAGATTTTTGCACCAACTTTGATTATTGATTTCTTTCCAATGTAACAAGGTCCAATAATAACAGCATTTGCCATAATTTTAACTTCTTCATCGATAATGACAGGACCTTCAGAAGCATCAATGACAACCCCGGGCTTTATCTTTACTCCTTCTCCAATCCAAATATTATAAGGATGTAGAACTGTTACACCAGTTTCCAAATCAAAATAATTATCTTTATCGTAAAAGAAATTATGAAAATCTTCATTAATATATTTAGAATTTTCCTTAATGAAATCCCAAGTATATTCCCAAAAGTGAAATTCCATTTCTGTATGGATATTTTTACAATCTAAAAAATTTGAGATTAAATCTTCCGAAGATATTTCCATTTTTGAAGCATTAATTTTTGCACAAACCAAAACACCACAAATTTCTATTTTATTTCCGAGATCCATTTCTTTAATCAATTCGACAAATTTGTCATTGATTTTTAAACGACTGTTTACAAAGATAGTCTCACCGGATTCAATTTCATTAATCTGTTTTTTATCAAAACGTTCTTTATACAATTTACACAAATCCGAATGAATTATCATTGAATACTTCTCTTTTTCAAAAAAAGTGGCTATCCTTTGGCGAAGTTTTAGCACTCCTACTCGTAAATCTCCGGTAGATCTCGTTAGAGTTAATGGATAGAAATTTTCTCGTTTATTATCATCAAATATCACTAAATTCATAAAAGCTCCTATAATTTATGCGTCTTTTTCATCTTTCATTTTACATTATTCATTTCTTTAATCCCGAAGTCCCGTCATAAACCGAGTTTATGAGCTATTGCGAGGAACTCCGGTCTTTTACATTATCCATTATTCATTATCAATTATTTCCTCCCTTGCCATTTGAATAAACTCAATTGCCCTTGAATTGTAACCAACATTAAGTAAAATGGCTGTAAAAGATACCAAACAAGATAAAACTTTTTAACTTCCTTATTTACCGGAAAGATTTTTGTTCCTTCTATAAAGAATCTATATTCAAAGATAATTTTAGTAATGATAAGAAGAATTGCAAATTTCCAATTATAAAAAAGAAGAATCAATAAGGAAATATTCAAAACAAGAACATCCACAAGATAGAAAAAAAATTCCGGATTCAGTACAAATTGCCATTTAAAATTTGATGCCCACCGACTTCGTTGATTCAAAAATTGTTTTATAGATTCTATCGGTTTTGTGTAGGCAAAAGTGTGTGGCGAAAAGGAAAACTTAATTTTCATTTTCTTTTTCCGCATTAATTGCATAAGGTTTACATCATCACCAGAAAGAAGATGTTCAATATATTTAAATCCACCGACTTCATAAAAAGCTTTTTTTCTGTAACTGATGTTCTGTCCGGAACAAGAAAAATATTTATTTTTTACAATTGCACCGGAGGCAGCAAAGAACATAACAAGAAAATCAAAATGCTCGAATTTTTGGAATAATGGAGCTTTTATCCATTTCAAGATTTTTGTGCGTGAAAAACCACAAACCATCGAAGTCTCTTCAGAATATGCAGCGACAGTGGCACTAATCCAATGTTGCCCGACAATACAATCTGCATCTGTTGAAAGAATTATTTCTCCTTTTGAAATTGCAATTGCTTGAGTTAAAGCATTCTTCTTAGGCGATTTTACCGATTCCCTATTTTGTACCTGCACCAATTTAAAGTTTGACCATTTTTCAGAAAATCTTCTGACAATATTAGCAGTTGTATCTATAGATTGATCATCAGCAATGATAACTTCATAGCGTGAGACTGGATATGATTGATTAGCTAAAACTGTTAATAAAAAGGGAAGATTTTTTTCTTCATTTCTTGCAGCAACAACAACCGATACAAATGGTTTTTCATTGTTGATATTTTCAATTTTAGACTGTTTTAATCCGTTTTTAAATATATAAATATAAAACAAATATATAAGAAAGGAGATTATCGAAATAGTAAGAATAATATCGTTCGTACTCATTTTTTCCTCTTATACAAATCAATCATTTTTATATCGGATAAATCCAAACCAAGTGTGTCAACTCGTACAGAATCTGTGGACAAAGTATCAATAACAATAACAGGTTTTCCTCCGAGATTGAAGACTGTTGAATCCTGCTCATTTTCACGATACATTGTTGGTAAAAAATTATACGAAAGGGTGTCAGAAAGAGGAGTTGGCTCTGTTCCAGCGATGAAATATTCATCAATTGTGTCTTCAAGATCATTGACCGGAAGTAATCCTGTTTTTTTAGAAATTCTTTTTTGAATTATACCCATTGGTCTATCAAATTCTAATTTTTTCCCATCAATAATTGCTTGTCCTTTGCTATTTTTAGGTGATTCATTTTCAATAGCTCTTTTCATTATATAAGGCCAAGCCGGTAGAGCAGCTGAAGCACCGGTTTGAGAATTTCCGAGACTTGTATTATCATCAAAACCAACCCAAATTCCGGTTACAAGCTGTTTATTATAACCAATAAACCAAGCATCATTAAAGTTGTCAGTTGTTCCTGTTTTCCCAGCTCCTGCCCACCGATATCCTCTCCATCTCACACCTCTTCCGGTTCCTTCATCGAGAACCGATTGCATCATATTTGCCATCAAAAAAGCAATTTTTTCATCAATAACACGAATTTTTTGAGGAAGATTTTCTTCAAGAATATTGCCTTCTTCATCTTCAACTCTACGAACAAAAATTGGAGTAACTCGCTCTCCACCGTTGGCAAAAGTAGTAAAAGAAGAAATCAGTTGATAAGGAATTACTTCACAAGTTCCGATTGCCAACGAATAATATGGATAAACTCTTTTTGTTAAACCAAATCTTTTGGCATATTCTACAACTACTTTCGGACCAATATCAGTGATCATCTTTACAGCATAAATATTTCTTGAAAATTTCAAAGCATCACGCATACGAGTATATCCAAAATATTTTTTTGAATAATTATGAACTTCCCAAAAAAGCGTATCACTTTGAACATACATAACAGGTTCATCTTTAATGACAGTTGCTGGAGTATAGCCATTTATAAGAGCGGTTGAATAAAGAATCGGTTTGAAACATGATCCCGGCTGACGAACTGCTTGCGTCATTCTATTAAATTTACTGTGATTAAAATTACGTCCTCCAATAATTGTCTTAACATATCCGGTCTGAGATTCAATACAAAAAACAGCTCCCTGAACATAAGGCGTAACAATATCAATTGTATCTTTCGGAAAGTCGGAATATTTTATTTCGTAATCATTTTTTTCTTCAAATTTTATTAAATGTTGATTGAGAATAGAATCTGCATAAACTTGCAAATCAAGATCAAGAGTTGTATAGATTTTTAGTCCACCGGCAAAGAGTTTCGTTGAACCATATTTTTCTTCCAATTTTTTTCTAATATGCTCAATAAAATAATCTTTTGCTCCTCCGTCGTGTTTTTTCTCAAAAAGAACCAAAGAATCTTGAATTGCAATCTCATATTGAGCTTGAGTAATAAAATTTTCGTCCAACATTCTTTTTATGACAATATTTCTTTTTCTTACAGCTCTGTCTGGGTGTCTTACAGGATAATAATAACTTGGAAGCTGAGTAATTCCAACAATCAAAGCTCCTTCAGAAAGAGTCAAATCCTTTGCAGATTTTCCAAAATATTTTTTTGCAGCCGCTTCAATTCCAAAAAGTCCTGGTCCAAAACATACTTTATTGAAATACATTTCCAAAATTTCATCTTTAGAATACATTTTTTCAATTCTTATAGAAAGAATAACTTCCTTAATTTTCCGGATGATGTTTTTATCAAGAGTCAAAAACATATTTCGAGAAACTTGTTGAGTAATAGTACTCGCACCTTGTTTAAAACTTCCTTCCAGAAGATCTCTATAAATTGCTCTTAAATTAGCTTTTAGATCCACTCCCCAATGTTCGTAAAAATTTGAATCCTCTATTGCCAACAAAGCATTCACAACATAATCGGGCAAATCATTTATACTTACTAATTTCCTATTTGCCTCCACACCGGCAAATAAATAAATTAAATTATCATTTATATCATAAACTTCTGAGCCTGTTCGCATATCGTAATGTTTTAATTCCGATAAAGGTGGAACTTCTTTTCCATAATATTTAAAAACACCGAGTCCGAGTGAGAGCCCAAAAACTGATAAAAGAAGAAGGGTGTAAAAATATCTCAAAATATAATTTCTCTTTTTTTCTTGTGGTTCATCAACAAAATTTATCGGATAATATTTGCTACCATCAGCTTTAATAATGTACTCTTTAACATTGTTTGCAGATTCATGTTTTTTTTCTTGATCTCTATTGTTACCTTTATCTTTATGAAACATAATTTTCCTTTTGTTTTATACGTGTAATAAATTCAGCTACAAAATAGCCGATTAGGATTCCAGTGACTAATCCGATAAACAGCATTATTGGAGTCAAATAAAATATATTATTACTTCGAATTATTATAAATCGCACTGCAATTAATTGTCCAAAATTGTGTGTAATAGCACCTATAATGCTAATTCCGATAATGCTAAAATTTATTTTTGATTTACTAAAAATTATCATAACGATCAAAGACAGAAAAGTTCCTGAAAGTGAAAGAATAGTAGCCGGACTGAAAATTGTTCCAGTTAAGAATCCCCCAAAAAGTGTTTTTGAGAAGGCAATAATGACGGTTGATTGATAATCTTTAAAATAGATTAATATTAAAATTACAATATTTGCCAAACCAAATTTCAAGAAAGGTAGAGGTCGAGGTATAATTGATTCAATAACAAAAAGAGTTATTGATAGAGCGGTTAAAACTGCAAGATAAGGAATTTTATTTTTGATATTCATCTGAGAAAGTGATGTGAAAAGAGACAGTAGATCTTTCATCGAACCTCCAAAAAATGATGTTTTGTAGTTACTTATTGACAGTCAACAACTTTTTTAATCAAAATTAATGAGTAAATAAGACCGGAGTTTTTAGGTATAGTTCAAAAAGCTCGGTTTTTGCTATGACTTTGGGATTGAAGTAAGTAGTTCTTGAGCGAAAACTAACTTTTCCTAAATTTTCTTTTTTATGTCGCTACTCTGTAGTTTGATTCTCTTTTTTCTTTACCCAACGCTAACGCATTGGGCTACATAGATTTCGCTTCTATGAAGCTGAAAAATAAATAATGTTCCAATTAATCTTTCTTCATAAACTTCTGTTCTTCATGGTTAAAAAATTCCTTT
>JAOZMQ010000068.1 GCA_029934195.1 Candidatus Cloacimonadota bacterium
CTCAAGATTATATAATTCAAATTCATTTCTTGAAATATTGCTATTTGTTTTTCAAATTCCATTTCATTAAAAAAAAATGATTTTACTATATAGATCATTATTACTCCTAATTATAATTTTGCTTGTGATTTCCGTTTCTAAACAACATTATGTTTTTGAACGATAACTAACTTCTACGAATATCCTTTAACAATTCTTTAAAATACATTCTTCGACCATTTTGAACCCTAAATATTTCTTTTTATATAAAGGATTTAACTCTGTTGAATTTAAGTTGATACAACCTTCAGAGTTAATCTCTTCGACTTTTAAATCTGCCTGTTTTGCTATTTTCTCTAAATATTTTTGGGAAACGATTCTTTTATTATTTAAATTCAACATTGTTCTAAAAATATATTTAATTGCAACAAAAAAATTATTTGAATTTAAGTTAAAAATTCCTTTATTAAATAAGAGATTTAAATACCAGCCAAAGTTATTAAAATTCAAGTAAATTTTACCATCTCGGTTCAAGCATGATTTAAATGTTTTCAATGTTTTGGGCATATCTGAAAACATAAAAGCACCGTAGCAAAAAATTGCATCAAATTTTTTCTCAAATTCTAATTCATCCATAGATTTCTTTTGAAAAGATATTTTTTGATTATGAATTTTATTTAGTTCTCTTCCAAATTCAAGACGTTTCTCATTTATATCAACTGCAAAAATATTTTTATTAAGTTTTGATAAAGCAAGACTCCATTGTCCAATACCGCATCCAATATCCAGGATATTTTCTTTATTTACAAATCCAATCTGCTTTAATCTATTGGAATAAAAATCTATACTTCTTGATAATTGAGCTGATGCGTACGATTTTTCATAATCTGAGATCTTATTTAATAATTCAGTGGAAATATTCCAAGATGTATCTATTTTATGCATATTCCCCCCATTTTTTTGAAAGGGATTGTAACCATTTTTTCTCCCTTTTCAAATTCTAATTCAGAATCTAAATATACTATTTTATCAACATTACTTTTATTTAATGATAAACCTTGAAAATAATTTGAAGGATTATTGAGCTTATCTTTTGTTTCAAGATATATTGAATTTTTGTTTATCTGAATTTTTGTTTGTGAAAGCATCATTAAATAATTGAGAAATCTTTTTTGAGTTAGAATTAATAATCTACCTGAATTTACTTCAGAAGATAAAAAATTCCAAGATTTCTCAATTTCATTTGTAAAGTGTTTTTTCTCAAATTTAATTAATTTACCTTTTTGTCGTATATATCCTAAATGTTGATAAATATTAATACTGGATTTTTTTTGATAAAATTTCTTCCAATTTATTGATTTTAATTGTTGATAGAATTCCGAATGAGTAGGAGCAAATTTTCCTGAATTTCTAAATCGTCTAAACGACAAATATTCTTTTTTATCAGTCAGTTTCATTTTAAAGATTTGCTTCAAAGGTAACTGGTATTTTATTGAATCATAAAATCTCCAAATATTTTTATTATCTACAAGTTTGTCTGTCCAAATAAATTTTACTCCCAATTCTTGTAACAAATGACCAATATAAAGCGGATTATCTTCATTGTCTCCTTTTTGATATTTTTGAAAACCAACATTTGTAACATTCTTTGTATTACCGTGATTTGTAAAAATATCCAATTTAATATTATTAATTTTTATTTCTTTCATTATTCGATTAATCATTTGCTTTGAGCAATTACCAAATTGAGAGAAATCTCCCAAGCCATGAATTGTATCAATATATCCTAATTTGATTAAATTAAGAATTTTATCAGCATATTCAGATTTTTCTGTTTCAGCTAATGGCTCTTTAAAATATGAGAAATTCTTCTTGGTTTCACTATAAAAGAAAAAACTTGAAGACAATTCCAACCCTAAACCTCTCCCCCATTCGCAGTTACTTGTACTATTGATTTTCTTATAAAACTGAATAAATGTGTCAAAATCAAAACCTTCAACATCATTTGAAATTGTTAATAATCCTTGATATGCTTTTGGCAACTTTCGTATAATTTTTGAATGTGTTTTTATTGGATAGTACATAATATTATATTCTAATTGTTTTAATAAAATTATTAAATGATTCCAAAAAATGGTTATAAGAATGCCTATTTTGCATCCATTCTAAAGTTTCGAGAGCTTTTGCTTCAAGATCAATTTTTCCATTTTGAATATTATTTAAGACCTCATAAATTTCATTTGCATTTTTACAATTATAAACAGGTGGAGAATCCCAACCAACTTTCTGATAATATTTTGTGTTAATTTTTATCATTACCGGAGTACCAACACTCATTGCTTCCATTGAACTTGTACCATAAGAACCTAAAACAAATTGATCAATTACAAGATCTACAGATTTGAATAAATCATATAAAATTGGTTTGGAAACAGAAAAAGAAAGAGCAATTATATTCTCAAAACTTTCAAACTCTTCTTTTATTTTTAAAAAATCTTTTCCCCAGCCTGCAAACAAAAAACATATTTTTTTAGTATTTCCTATTTTTTTAAGAGCTTCAAACAAAATATCATGTCCTTTCCAATAAAAATCAACTCGTGATGGAATGAAAATAATCTTCTCCCAAAATTTATTCTCAATATCTAATTCTTGGAATACTTTCTTACGTAAAATTCTTTTTTCATCGGTTGCTATTTTCTTATTTAAGACATTCATTGGATACGGAATCCGGATAAAAATTGGATCTGATAAAAGTTTATTATCTAACGGTAATCTTGATCTGACTCCATCACAATTCACAGCACCCAAAAGTTGCTTAAAAGCTTTATTGGAAAGATTTTTCATCATTTTGAGATAAATTTGTTCTAAAATATTTTTTGGATGTGGTTTATCAATACCAAGTGCAAATCGAATTTCACCGCTTGAAGGCCACATGAAATTCTTTCTTCCGGATAAATATCCTAAAACCATTGGCATCAATCCACATGTAATTACTAAATCACAGCTTTGCATAATTTGAATAATGTTTGAATATCTCTTTTTCCTTTTAAAAAGAAACATCAATAAAAACATGAATTGTTTCTCCAGGAAAGTACCATTTCCGAATTTGATTTTGTCAGAATATCCAAGATCACTATCAGGATTAATAAACCAATTTGGCATCTTCCAGTTTAACGATTTTTCTTTCAACAAAATTTCACTAATTCTTTTTTTTTGATAAATTTCACCATAAGAAATTTTTTCTCGAACATCTTGCCAAGATGGTTGACTAAACATAAATGAATCTTCGGTATCACGAATAAAAACTATATCAAAACCATTTTCTTTTAGAATTTTGGAAATGATATATAGGTTATTTGCAGTACCTCCATACATACAAATTTTCATAAATTGGAGTACCTAAACATTATAACATTACTTATCATTTCTGAGTAAATCATTTTCCTTGAAAAAGTCATAAAACATATCAACAAATGGTTCTATCGTTGCATAATAAATATCAGTATTTCCGATTTTTGTTCTTAATTTTGGTTCACTTATTTCTTTCCAAACATCTCTCCGTAATTTTTCTAAGTATTTGTTGTCATATTCCTCTGAATGAATTCTTGCTTCACCATAAGCATAATCATCGTATCCTTTCTCTTCTTCAATCAATAAACCTTTTGCTCTTGCTAATTCCGTTAATGGCGTTCCTGGATAAGGTCTAAACATTGTAAAAGTTGAGTAATCAAGATCCAATTCTTTTGCAAAATCAACAGTATCTTGGATTTGTTTTTTGGTTTCAGTGGGTAATCCTAAAATATAGTATCCAATTGTATAAACACCCAATTCTTTGGCTTTTTTTGCTAATCTTCTAATGTGGTCAAGTTTGTTTGGTTTATTGATCAATTTGTTTAATACATATTCATTTCCACTTTCAATTGGCATAACAAAACAATACATACCGGCATCAACCATATCTTCAAGAAGATCTTCACTTATTGTACTCAAAATCATACCTTGATGACAAGCCCAGAGGATTTTTTTCTTCTTTAACTCGTGGCAAATTGCTCTTGTTCTTTCTTTATCAGTATTGAAACTATCATCGCTAATATACAAATGGTTTATTCCTGCTTTTTCTAACAATTCAATTTCCGCTATAATATTTTCCACAGATCTTGTTCTATAAATTTTACCCCAAATTCTGGAAGTTGAACAAAAACCACATGACCACGGACATCCTCTTGATGTTATGATCTCAGCACTTTTAAGAATTGGTGACATAACGCTGTGTTGATCATAACTATTTTTAGGCAATAATTCTCGTAACGGAAATGGTATTGAATTCAAATCTTCTATAAATGAGACAGGATTCATAATTATTTCATTGTTATCACGATAAATCAATCCTGCAATTTCTGAAAAATTATTAGAGTCTGATTCCAAAACGCGGATAAGATTTCTTATAGAAAATTCTCCTTCACCACAAATAAGGAAATCAATTTCAGGATTTTCATTCATCAATTGTTTTTTCATCAAAGTAGCATGTGGACCACCCATTATAATTGGAATTTCAGGGAAATCTTTTTTTAATAATTGAATCAATTTCTCAGTACCATGAGCAAAGTTAGTAAATAGATTAGAAATAAGTAAATATTTGGGATTGAATTTTTTAACTCTTCTAATTATATCATCAAAACTCAAACCAACAAATTCTCTTTTTCCATCAAAATAACTTCGATTATGAATATCTTCCGCAAAAGTATCAATAAAATGTACATTATGTCCATCACCTTTCAAAATGCTACAAAGATATAAAGCACCTAAAGCCGGATGAACTTTTCCGTATTCGCCTACTCCATAAACTCTTGGAGGAATCAAAAATAATATATTGCTACTCATCTTCTACATACTCCACTTCGTTAAATTTTTCGTAATCTTCATTATTCATTTTACAGATTTGTTCCCATACATCATGGTTTTCCCACATTTTATGATAATCATCAATATAGTTTGCTATAAATTTCACATCATTTTCATTATTTTGAGTATCAATTTCATTCATTCTATTCTTGGCATCACTAAAATTTCCTTTCAATAAATCAATGTATGAAAGCACTATTTGATCTTTAGAATTTTCTAACTTTGTTATTATTTCGTTATTATGTATTTTATCTCTATCAATAATCAGATGTTTATGGATTTTTTCCATCGACCAAAGCCAAGAACAATCTCTACACAAAATCTCTTTTTTATGTAAAGCAGAATAATCACCATTTTTCATATTCAACCGAAATTCCTTGAAATTATCATTATTCCAAATTTCTTTTAAGCTGTTTTCTTGTACATTTCCTAATGAAACTTTTTCACGAGGTTCAGTTATACAATAACCAATTTCACCATCATGAAGAATTGTTAATGCAATCCAAGGGAAAATACATCGCGGTAATAATTTTTCATCAATTTTTTTTGTAGAAACCGTAACACCTTCTTCTATAGCATTTTGGAAACTGAAAACATTATGAATACCAATATTTGTATCCGGGAACAATTGATTGAAAGTCTTTATAATTTCTTCAGAAGTTTCATCTTTATTCCTATTTTGTTTTACGTAATCTACATATACTTTGATGTTTCTTTGACTTTCACTTCGCTTCTTCAAAAAATACTGACAATTTTCAATCACATCTTTTAAATGAAAATTTCCACCATGAACATTTTGATAATTTTCTTCTCGTATTGTATGAATTGAAAAGGTTAGAAAATCAACAGTTTTAACTAAACGATCTGAAACTTCCTTTGTAAGCATAGTAGCATTTGTATGAATAGCAATTTCGATGTCTGGTCGTTTTGATTTTAAATATTCTGCAAAATCACAAATTTTTGGGTGCAGAAGTGGTTCACCTTGCTTCATCAAGTAAACTCTTTGAGTTTCTGGAAATAATTGATCAACAATAGATTTGAATAACTTTTCTGTCATAAATCCATTACTTTTCACATTATGGTCTCTTAAAGCACAAACCGCACAACTTTGGTTACAAACATTTGTCGGACTAATATAAACTAACCAAGGATTTGGGGCAATTTCAGAGCCTTTGACCCAAGTATTTGTCCAACTGTTTCTTACTCTTTCCTGTAATATCTTCTTATCTTTCATAAATACTCCTTAATTATTATTAGTCAGATTTAGTATTGTATTGCCTTGAATCTCAGCTCTTTCAGCTATCGAAAAATCTTTTAAAGCTTTTTCACTAATTCTCTTTATATCACTCAAATTGTTTTCTGGAAAATCACTTCCGATCATACATCTTTTGGGATTTGCTTTTTTTAACATAAAAATAATATCCTGAAAATAACTTGTGTTTTCAAAATAATTTATTGTGTATGTAAAATCAAGATACACATTTGGATAAGCTTTGCAAAGCATAAAAGCCTCCCACATTTTGAAACCTCCAACATGACCAATTATAAAATTTGTTTCAGGACATTTCATTATATATTTTTCTATTGTATAGGGAGACATTTCAGATAGTGGTCCAGGGAAAGCAGGCCATAAACAAAATTCGACAGGTAAATCTAATTTTCCGGCTTTTTTACAAATCGGTAAGATGTTTTCATGTAAATAAGAAAACTTTCCCATTCTTCCGTGTAATTTAATTCCATTTAGATTATGTTCAAATTTTAACCTTTCAATTTCATCTTCAAAATTTTTATTATTGGGATCAACATTACCAAAACCAATAAATTTATCTGGATATTTTTTGCAGATTCGAGAAATTTCAGCATTAGTATTCATATTTGGAACTGCGATAAGTACTCCCTTATCATAACCGGATTCATCCATTTGTCGTAATAGTTTTTCCACAGAACAATCAATTCCTAATCCATGATAATCGCCATTTTCAGTAATGTGGATATGTGCATCAACTTTATAATTCATCTTAACCTCTCAATAAATGTTAGAAAATTTAGTTACAAAATCCTTTTAAATTAAATTTCACCCTAATGGATAAAAAAATCTATCCTGATTATTTTTCATTAAGTTTCTAAAATCATTAATCTTAAAGACATTATTTATATAAAATTTATTTACTGAATAAAAATATACATCTTCAGCAAAAAATTGCTTTTTAAATTTTGCTACACCACCGTTAGGAGGATTAGAAGCTTGCCAATTTACATATTTAATTCCATTATTAATTGACCATTTATATATTTCATAAGCTAATAAATGATTAACACCAAGCATCTGATTTTTCTTTACAGTACTTAACATAAAAACATCTAAAACATTGTTGCAAAAGAAACAAACAACTCCACCAATTAGTTTTTCTTCAAAATAAGCTCCAAAAAATTGAGAATGATCTTGGATTTCGCTGTCTAATAAATTTTCAAAAAATCCATAATCCCATTTATTTCCATCTAATTCTTTGATTCTTTGTTCATGTATTGAATACCATTCATTTAGAATTTTTTTATTAAATTCTTTCGATACTATTATTTGATTTTCTTTTGCAATTCGCAAATTGCGGGTGATGTTTCTTCTATATTTGCCATTAATATTTTTGTTCTCGATAATGGATATTTTACCATTCTTAGTAATTCTTTTCAAATCTACACATAAATTTATTCTTTGGAATAGCTTCAATTTTAAAGCTTCAGAAATGTTATTAATATTAACAGAATTTTGCTGGTCATTATAATTTATTTGCAAATATCCAATAGAAGCACTAATTGGATTGGAAGTAATTTTATAAATATCTTTTTGAAAGAAAAGTTCGAGCAAATCTATCAATTCAATTTCTTGGATATTACCGAGAATAAGACCTGAGACACCAAACCGACCGAATGAATATAAATGACTACCAGCTTTTGTTTCTTTTTTAAACAAGCAAATACCCATTAAAAAAATGTCTTTTTCCATATAAGTTATAAAATAAAAATCATCTTTAAAATAATCGAACAATAACTTAATAACCTTAAAAGTTTGAAATGGAGATTGTACAATTTCTATAAGATTTTCATTATAGAAGTTCTCGTATTCCGAAAGGTTAAGAATTGTAACTTTCATCTGATATCTTCTAAATCTTGAAAATTGAATGTATAATTTGTGTTTATTGTTTGATTTTTATAAAGAGATATTGAAAATTCATATGGCAAATAATTATGAGAAATAAGGAATCTTTTACTTATAATTTTGGCAATTTTAGAAATCTCTTCGACTGTAGGATGAAAACTAATCTCATTTTTGAAATCAACCAAATCAGATAAAAAATCTGCAACCACCCCAACATTTGATAACAAAAACATTTTTTCTATCATAAGCTGAAGATATTTAAATTGGTCAGTATATTGTAATTTTTCACTAAAAATTCCACAAGCAATTACAAGATCATATTGTTCGTTGAAGGAATTAGAAAGAATATCCAGATTTCTTATAGACAAAGTGGGATATTTTTTTTTTGCCATTTCTAATAAATCAGGTTGAATTTCGATTCCGTAATACTTTCCTTTCCAGCCGATTTCTTTTAAATATGAATATAAATCCGACAAACCGGAGCCTACATCTAAAATTGATTCAATTTTGGACAATTGAAAATTTTTTAGCAATGCTTGAAATCTATACTTTTGAGGAACTTTGCCCCAACCTAAAGATTTGGAACTATATCCATATTTTGAAGCAAGCTCGCCATAACGGCTTTTTATCATATTTTTATCTTTCTGATTCATATCCATTTTTCACCTTAATGTAAATTTACTGAAAATTTTTTAACCACCATTCAAAACTTAATAAAGACCATATTAGTAATCTCCGATTTTTTTTCCCTGAAAAATGTTCGCTCATTAATTCGTGTACTTTTTTTGGTTGCAAATAATCATAAATTTTCGCTTTATTATTTAATAATAAATCTTTAATATAATCAATACTTTCACCTTTAAACCAACTTGCATCAGGAGCTGAAAAACCTTGTTTAATATCGGCAGTATAGCTATCAGGAACATATTTTTTTAGAACTTTTCTTAGTATTATCTTTCCATCGTTAGTTTTTTGGAAATACTTTAGTTTTTTTCTTCCTGCTTCATTTTCATTCATTTTAATTACTTTTTGAAGATTTTTCAATTTATACTTTACAGGTATTTTCATTGCAAAATCAACAAGATCGTTATCCAAAAATGGTACTCGTGTTTCTAAACTATGTGCCATACTCAATTTATCTTCTACAGTTAGCAATCCTTGTAAAAAAGTTTTAGTTTCCAAATATAAAGAATGGTTGATATAATCTTCCGGAGATTGTAAATTATGGTTTGTATTCTTTAAAATATTTTTAAAAACGTCTTTGGTTTGATATTCCAAAATTTGAGGATAAATATCAGGTTGATAAAAATTTGATTTCATACTATCCGGAATCAACCGAAGCCAATATTTGTAGTATTTATCTGTATAATCATCAAAATTATCATTGATCACTGCACGATAATATCTCCACGGATAACCTCCAAAAATCTCATCACCACCTGCACCGGAAAGAGCTACTTTTACAAACTTACTTGCTAATTTTGAAACATAAAAATTTGGATAGCATTGTCCAACTCGTAAATCTTCAAGATGCCAGATTAATTTTGGCATTATTCTTTCCATATCACCAGCTTTTAAAACAACTTCGTAATGCTCTGTTTTGTAGATATTGGAAAGGTATTCAGCTTTTTTTCTTTCATCAAATGCTAATTCTAAACCACTTGCAGATGATAAATCAAAACCACAAGTAAATGTTTTTAGATTCTTAAAATTCTTTGAAGCTATACAGCTAATTCCACCCGAATCAATACCGCCACTTAAATATGAGCCTATTTCAACATCACTAATTAATTGTCTATTTACAGCATTCTCAAATAATGCAGATATTTCATTTGTATAAATCCTTTCATCAGAAAAATGCTCAATATCTTTAAAATCCCAATCCCAATATTTTTTCATTAGAATTTGATGAGATGTGGTCTTGGTTTTCACCAACATTGTATGACCGGCAGGAAGTGTTTTTACTCCATCAAAAAGTGTATAATCAGAAAAAATGTTTTGAAAAGAAAAGTATTCATTTAATGCCTTAATATTTACTTTAACATTAAATTCCGGATATTCTAAAAATGATTTAATTTCTGATGCAAATAAAAAAATTCCATCGTGATGAAAATAATAAAGTGGTTTAATTCCATAACGATCACGTGCCAAAAATAACTCTTGTTTTTGCTTATTCCAAATTGCAAAAGCAAACATACCGTTAAATTTTTCAACACATTTACTACCCCATTCTTGAAATGACTTTAGAATGACTTCCGTATCTGTTTGTGAATAAAAGGAATATCCTTTTGCTTCCAATATAATTTTTATCTCATTGAAGTTGTAAACTTCTCCGTTATATGTTATAATGAAATTTCCATCTGTGGTTTGCATAGGTTGATTACCAGAAGGTGATAGATCTATTATTGATAGTCTTCTATGACCAAACCCAATATTTTTATCTATCCAATGTCCTTCTCCATCAGGACCTCTATGGACAATAATATCCGTCATTTTCTTTAAAATTGGATAAGAAACCGGTTTCTTGTTAAGATGAAAAATTCCAACAATTCCGCACATCAATAAATCCTTTCATTTTTATTAAACATTTCTTATGTGTTCCTAATCTAATATTTCATTA
>JAOZMQ010000446.1 GCA_029934195.1 Candidatus Cloacimonadota bacterium
CAAATTCAATTGTAAAATTGAGAGTAGCATTACCAACATTTGAAATTTCAAATGACTGAGTTCCAGTTGTATATTGTTGAATTTCTTCTGAAATACTTGTAGGATTTACAACTATTTGAGGATTGTTATTCCCTAAAATTGAAGGGAAAATAATATAATCAATCCAACCACAATCTGAGCCACCGTTTACAGAGCCGTCTTTTGTATATGTCCATTTAAAAACATGCTCGCCTTGCGAAACATTGTAAGAGACTTCTTCCCAATCTTGTACGCCACTCCAAGCACCTTGTTCGTTATTATCAATAAAGAATCTTAAAAAATCATAATTGTTTTCTGATGAGACTTTTTTGAAAAAGCTGATTTCTCCGGAAGCAGTAACAGTTGCTTCAAGGATAAGTGATGTTTCTTGATTATTGGAAATTGAACCAGACTTTGCTGCATAACTACCTTCATAAGAATCATTGGAAATTGTCCAATCAGAGTTTCCACCAAAAGTCCACTCAAAAGAATTGAAATTACCGGATTCAAAATCCTCAAGAAGTAATCCCACCGAATAAACAAAAGTAAAATTATTAGTGTATGAGCCATTATTAGCTGAAATATCCAAAAGAAGTTGGATATTATATGCAACCGGTGTATTTTCACTAACTTCGACAGTAAAAATTCCTGTAACTGTTTCTCCTTGTGCTACATTTCCAAAATCAACTTCTTGAACTAAAACATTTGTATATTGAGGATCAACTGAAAGCAAACCGATAAGGTTTTCTGCTGTAATATCTCCATTATTTCTCAAAGAAACAATAAAATCTACAGTTTCACCCGGATCAATTCTTCCATTATTGTTTCCAAGAGAATCATCAAGTTCACACCCCATTAAACCAATATAAACTCCTGATGAATGTTCAAGAGCAGAAATTGCATCAAGATCAAATCCTGCATTGGCACTTGACGCTGTTCCATCTCCGTCATCTTCAATTTTGATAAATCTTGCTTCAGAAATAGCACATGTAGCAAAATCAAATTCTGTAGTTCCATTTCCATCACCAAGATTATACCAAGGACCATCAATTGTTTCACCGATATAACAAGTAAATCCTTCAGGAGAATTATCACCTTCAAAAACAGAAATATCAAATCCAGGTCCGTCGATAATAGGATATTGCATATCAATTACAATCCAACCATTTTTTCCTATTGAATAATTTCTGTTATCAGGAGCACCTATGACACCCGGAGTATCTCCTTCATCGCTATTATTGTTGTCTGGAATTTGAGAACTGGCAACTTTATAGACAAATTGACTTTCAAGTGGTTGCAATTGGAAATCTGTTATTGTTGAACTATTTGCAGTTACAACTATATTTTCAATAGTTTGAGTTTCATAACCATTTGCTACAATTTTTATTGAATAATTCCCTGGAAGGACATATTTATGATAATCTCCGACAATTTTATCTGTATAAGTTGGGAAATAATCATTAACAAAAACAACAGCTGTGACTGATTCTCCAGTATTTGCATCTGTAACAATACCTTCTAATCCATAACCGGAATATTCTATCATAGCTTTCATTGCCGGAACATTTTTATTGAAATATGATAACAATTGTGAAGCCGGTGGTTGTTTATCATAAGATATTTCCATCGACCAACTAATAGCACCGTAAGCACCGTAATTGGAATCCTTTGAACTTCCATTAATTGCATACATTCCCGTGCTACCTTGTCCATATTCCATATTTGTATATAAAGACTCACTGGAATAAATACCTGCAAGTTGATAAATTTGTGTAAAATCTGGACATTGAGATGATCTATAACTCCAAGGAAGTGAAATATATTCTGTACCTGAGTGATATGTTGTGTGTACAACAAATTGTCTATTGTAAGCACAATCACGAAGAGCTTTTGTTTCTACTTGAGAATAAGCTCCAGAACTTCCTCCCCAAGCATCCCACATATAACCCCAATCCCTATTGAGATCAACGCCATTGTTATTATATCTTGAAAGAGCAACTCTGCCGTCTGGATTTACTGTATAATATAACCAAATTTCTCGATTATTGATTAATTCTGTTGTGTATGGATCATTATTGTACTCATAACATAATTTTCTGGCAAATCTGATAACGTTTTCTGCACCACCAATTTCGTCACCATGAATACCACCATCAAACATAACTTCTGCTTCGTTTTCATCTTCGGTAACATTGTCACTAATTTTTAAAGCACCTAATTCTATTCCACCTAAAGAAGTACCAAAAACTACTTTCTGACAAATATCAGGAAAATTTTCCGATAGACTATCTGCTAATGTTATAATTTCCTGTGCTGTATGATAAGCTTCTCTTGTTAGCCAGAAATCTCGATAATACTCATTCAAATCCTCTTTTAGGATTTCAAAATGTAATCCTGTTGTTTCAAGTTGTGTAAGCTCTTTTTGTGTTACATACATTAATGCGTATCCTGTAGGATAGACATCTCCATTCAGTTTAAGTTCTTGTAATTTTTCATAATCCGCTTGAGTTCGAAGATTTACTTTAACTTCCATTTCGCCATCTCTCCATTCTGCTGAAGAAATGAAAGAAACAAAAAAACAAAGAATCAATAAACTTAATAATCCCTTTTTCATTGGTTTTCTCCTTAAAATTTTTTCTTTTAAAACAATCGAAAGTTCTTTCATAAATTAAAAAAAATAAATAATTTTAATCTTATAATAAAACTTTTAAATTGCTTTTTTATTAACATTGATGCAATAATAATTCCATCAAAAAAAAAATCTGAATTATCCATTTTTCTGTTTTTTTTTGAGAATTAAATAGTACTTGAACGAAAACTAACTTTTTC
>JAOZMQ010000447.1:0-1163 GCA_029934195.1 Candidatus Cloacimonadota bacterium
AAAAGAAGGTGGAAAATGTCCTTCTACTGCATCTGGAAATCATATTTGGGAAAAATTGTCCTGATAAATTAGTCAGCAGGTAATTCTTTCAATTTTATTGTCGGGATTACCCTTGAAAAATTAGATTTAACTTTAGTATTACATTCAAGAAAGTAACAGATTTTATGAATATAGAATAAAGTTTCTCTGATTTATTTTTCATGCTAATTGTCTGCAATGTTGTTAATACATCATTGTTGTAATTATTGTTTAAGATTCAGATTTTTTATCAAAATGCTAATATCCTAATTGGAGGAAAAAATGGCAGCATCAACAAAATGGCAATGTAGTGAATGTGGGAAGGTTACAGGTTTTAAGGCAAACAGACCAAGTCCAAAAGAAGGTGGAAAATGTCCTTCTACTGCATCTGGAAATCATATTTGGGAAAAACTCGATAACTAATTGAGTAATTGGTGCTTCTCTCAATTTTGATTGGGAGGGGTACCTTTTTCAAATCAGTCTTAATTTAGGAGTAATGATATGAAAGATAGAGCTAACTTCAAACGAAATGGAGTAATTGATCAACTATTAAATATGAATTTAAACTCACTAAATTCTATTAAAGTTGAGAAGAAGTCAGACATAAATGTTTGGCAATGTGTTCAATGTTGCTCTGTATTTTATTCAAGGGATTATCCAACAGATGGTTGTGCAGGAAAATGTTCTGCAGATTCAAAAGAAAATCATTTGTGGGTGGAACTCCCAAAATAGTTAATCAGTGGCACTTTTTCAATTGAAAGAGTGTCATTTTATTTTTAAAATGATTGAATATCTTATATGAAGAAAAGAATAATTTATACTGATATGCGAAATAGTGCTTTTCTAAATATTGGTATGAGTTGCCAATTCAAAAATAGGAGAAATTATGCAAACTCAAGTAGATGCAAACCAACAGCGACATTGTGCTTTATGCAAATACTGGTATGATCCAGGAAGTTTAGTATTAACACCCGTAAATGGAGCACCAAATTGTTATTCTTTTGACACAAAAGTTAAAAATGCTTGTTCAAAAAATGGAAACATGCAGACACCTGCGATTCACAGTTGCAGCTCATTTAGCCGTAAACAGGTTTAATGATTTATTACCATTGTTGCAATTAATAACAACCTATAATGGAGGGAAG
>JAOZMQ010000447.1:1173-2841 GCA_029934195.1 Candidatus Cloacimonadota bacterium
CCCAAAAAGCGAGAGCGAGAAATGAGGAATGTAGATTATGATAGTTTGTCTTCTGAACAGAAAGTTAAATATAATTCTACAAAGGATAAAATCGAAAGATACAAAAACATGGATAATAGCAGTTCTTGTGAATCAATGAGATCTAAAGCATCAAACTTACGCAAATATGCAAAGACGGATACAAATAATGAGGAGGGAAGTGATTAACTATTTTTCTTAAATTTCAGGTGAGTAGAAATGCTCACCTTTTATTTTTATTGCACAAATTTTGTATTTTTAGAATTTGTACTGGATATTATGAATGATTTCAAGGAGGAGGAGTTAATGGAAGCTATTAGAAAGATAACAACTATAAGTAATGGAGTAATTTATTTTGATGAGTTGAATAAGTATAATCAGCAGAAAGTTGAAGTAATTGTATTACCATTAATTAACCATCATATAAAAAAAAGTAGTTCAAAAAAAGAAAAATTATTACAATTTGATGGAATATTAAAGTCAAATACTAAAGATACTTCAGTTAATGTAGATGAGTTAATTTATGGAAAGTAACCTATTATTTGTTGATACTTGTGCCTTTTTTGCATTTATCGATAAGAGTGATAATAATCACAAAACAGTATCTGAAATTTTCAGAAATAGAACAGAAAAACTTGTCACCTCAAATTATATTTTGGATGAATTAATTACTCTTCTAAGAGTTCGAAATTTACCATTAGAAAAGTTTAAAGATTTTGTTGATGCTCTTTGGGATAATGAAGTCTGCAATTTATTAAGAATAAATGAAGAGGATGATTTAGAGTCTTGGGAATTGATGAAAAAATATAGCGACCAAAAGTTTAGCTTTACGGACTGTTCTTCTTTTATCATAATGAAAAGATACGGAATTCAAAAAGTATGCACATTTGATAAACATTTTCATATTGCAGGTTTCGAAGTTATCAATTTATAACCCTTTGAGAAGTATGAGATATTTGCACTTAACATAACTGCACACGCCCAAAAAGAGGGCGTGTCGCACTCACTCATTACCTGCAAAAGAATATCACTGCATAGACATAAAAAAAATGTTAGACAAGTTTAAGCTCATTTCAATTTTGAAGAGAGTTTGATGATGAGGTTGAAATGAAAAAGCAAGATGATGTATTGAATAAACTAAAAGAAATAGAAGAATCTCTTTATGATTCTCCAAAAGAAAATTTTATCCAATTAAAGCAGATCTATGAGCAATCTTCTAAAACTGTAAATGAATCCGCACAAGCTGATGTCCTTTATAAAATTGGAGAAATGTTCAAAAAACTTGGGAAATATCAGGAAGCTGTAAAATTACTGAATATTGCTCTGGAAGTTTTCGAGAAACAGAGTGACACCATTAAAATTATTCACTGCTATTATTATCTCGGGGAATGCTATCTGCGTCTAAACAATTTTGAAAAATCGGTTAAATATTTTTCATTAGCCTACAATGCAAGTGCCGAAATCGACAACAAGAAAATTCATTATAATACCGCAGCTCATATAGGCAGAATAAATAATGAACTTGGGAATTATGACAAGGCTCTAAAATATTTGTTCATCGCACTTGATGGATATAAAAAAGAAAAAAGTAATAGCAATCTGGCTGGAGCATATTCCAATATCGGTATAAGTTACAATGATGTTGGTTAT
>JAOZMQ010000069.1 GCA_029934195.1 Candidatus Cloacimonadota bacterium
ATCGTCTCTAAATACATTCTGGCTACCTCATAAATATTTTCCTAAGACCGTAAATTCTTTATACTCAATATGTCAAGGAATATCTATAATGTTATAAATTTCATATTACTGGCTACATTGTGAAATAAAAAAAGAGGGTTAACTCTCTAATAATAAAACAATTACCTATGTTTTGTTCCAGTAATGTCCGTTTAAAAACGTACTCGTTTTACTTTGCGAAAAAATAATTTCTTTTTACTCAGAGTAAAATGGGTACATTTTTAAAACGAGTACGTTTTTAAAGGAAAACGAGTACAGTTCTGGAGAATGTGTACATTCCGAGAAGAGAAATTAAAATTCATCATTCATTTGTGTCTATGAGAAATCAATCAAGAGACTATTTTAAAAACTGGAGTCATTTTAAAATCTATGAGGTCAGGTGTTCTGAAATTGGTCCCGGAGAAACCAAAAATTACAATGAAAAATGTTTTTTGCGATAGTTTATAGCGGAGTGTGGTCATATAAAAAAAAGTCGCATTTAGCGACTTTAAATCTATAAAAATGGTGGACCCAAGAGGAGTCGAACCTCTGACCGTCCGGTTATGAGCCGGAAGCTCTACCAACTGAGCTATAGGTCCAAAAATACTTCTTTTTAAGAACGAGAGTCATAAATTATTTTCTCTCTTTTGATGTCAAGAAATTATTTATAACAATCCTAAAACATTATTTTACATTAAAATTTTCTATAAATTTCATCAAAATATGACTTCTTGAAGGATGACGTAATTTTTTCAGAGCCTTATCTTCAATCTGTCGAATTCTTTCTCTTGTAACATTAAAAATATTACCAACTTCCTCAAGAGTTCTGTGATAACCATCATCAATACCAAATCTGAGTCGAATTACTCGTTCTTCTCTTGTTGTTAGAGTCGTCAATATTTCATCAATTTGTTTTTTCAATAGGTTTCTTTCTGCCATTCTTTCGGGAGAAATTGTTCCTTTATCTTCAATAAAATCTCCGAGAATGCTATCTTCAGAATCGTTGCCGATAGGTTTATCAAGCGAAACCGGTTCTTTAGAAATTGACATAATACTTTTGACTTTATCAACTGGAATGTCAAGTGCATCAGCCAATTCTTCAGGAAATGGATCTCGTCCAAGTTTCTGCATCAATCTGCGACTCATTCTATTAACTTTATTTATTGATTCAATCATATGGACAGGGACACGAATTGTTCTTGCTTGATCTGCAATTGCTCTTGTAATGGCTTGTCGAATCCACCATGTTGCATAAGTACTAAATTTATAACCTTTTCTGTAATCATACTTATCAACTGCTTTCATTAATCCGGTATTTCCTTCCTGAATTAAATCCAAAAAGTCAAGACCGCGATTATTATATCTTTTTGCAATACTTACAACAAGCCGAACATTTGCTTCAATCATTTCATTTTTAGCTCTTTCTTTTAATTTTTCACCACGTAAAACTTCATCTAAGAGAAACACCATCTCGTTGGCAGTCATCCTTGTCTCAAGTTCTACACGACGAATTTTACGGCGAGCATTTTTGATTTTTCTAAGAGTTTCAATAAAAACAGTAGGGTCAGTTTTTGTTTCAAATTTGACAAGGTCAAAATCTTCATCCGATTTTTTTGCTCTTCGACCATAAGTACAAAGATCATCAACCGACATTCTACGTAATTTTGAAAGATGCTCTATAGCTCTTTGGCTTTGTTTAATTCTATCAACTAAACTTTTTACACGATAAACAAGTCTTCTAACAAATCTATCATGAAATGGGATTTTTGAAAAAATTGCAATAATACTTTTTCTGATTACTTCTACATGTTCTTGTCCTTCAAAAGAACCAGCTTCTTCAAAATCAGCTTTATCTAAAATATCTCCAATTTCATTAAAAATTGGTTCAACTTCTTTCAAAGCATCTTTGAATTTAGTAATTAGAAGAGCATCTTGAGATTTATCAATATAACTTCCGAAATCAATTCTAAAAAGTTGATCAATTCTTACTCGTTTTTCAATATATCTATGTAGAAAATTATACATTTCACGCAGAGTACTACCAGACATAAATACATAGCGATTAACCCATCTTTGACCACTTTCAATTTTCTTTGCTATTCTGATTTCACCTTCTCTATCAAGAAGTGGAACCCTTCCCATTTCTTTAAGATAGAGCCGAACTGGGTCATCATAATATCTGCGATTTTTAAATTTTTTGGATTGAGCGACTTTCTTAATTGAGACAGTTTTCTTAGATACTTTTTTTTGAGTTTCATCAATAATCTCAAGTCCGGTAGCTGTAAGATCAGAGATTAAATCATCAATTTTATCCAAAAATATTGGACTGTTTGGAAGGATTTTATTAATCTGCGTAAAGGTTAAACTGTCATTTTCCTTACCTATTTCGATAAGCTGTTCAAGGCATTCTTTGTAACTTAGCATTTACACTCCTTAGAAAAGTGTTTTTCTAACAACTTTATTACTTAATTCACGGATAATTTTTTTCAATTTAATTTTTTCCTCAAATAACGATAGTTCGTTTGGTGAGATTAGAATTCTATCGTTTAACATTTTTAAATCTCTTTGTATTTTTCTTAACTTAATTTGGTCAAGAAAGTTTTTGATTTCTACTACAGAAGATTCTTGAAGTATAATTTCAGCTAAAATATTTCGAACGTTTTCTTCTGAAATCTTTTCTAATAATATCGAAGGGTTACTTAAATAATCTACATTATCTAAAATAGTTATAAAAATTTCTTTGTATATCTTAGATAAAAAATAATCTTGATTTATCTCTTGGCAAATTTTTTCGAAATTAAATTCGTTTTGAAGCATAAATTTCAAAATTTCTTTTTCTTCTTCAAATAAATCAAGAGTAATTGAATTTACTTTTTTTATAGCTTTAGTTTTAACAATAATCTTTGAAAGTAGGGCATTTGCAGATACTTTGAATTGCTCGCCAATCTCTTTTGCAAATAATTCACAATTTAAGCGGTCATCAGTGTTATTAAGAATGTCAATAATTATATCCAATTTATTTCTTTCTGATAAACCCAATTCTTGCTCATTATATAGATATTTTGACAAAGATTCAGCTGAATCTATTAAGTTCTTTAGAGCTTTATCATCATTTTTCAAAAGAAAGCTATCTGGATCTTCCGATATTGGCAATCTAACAATCTTTGGAACAAACCCTGATTGGATAATATTGCCCGCTGCTTTTATTGCTGCTTTTATGCCGGCTTTATCTCCATCATAAAGAAGGATAAAATTCTTAGAATACCGACTTGCTAAAATTATTTGGCTATTTGTAAGTGCAGTTCCTAATGCAGCAACACAATTTGTGAAACCATTTTCATTTAGACGTAGAAAATCCATATATCCTTCACAGATAATGATAGAATTCTTCTTGGCAATTTCATATCGTGTCCGAAAAAGTCCATATAATTCTCTACCCTTTTCATAAATTTCTGTTGTAGGTGAATTAATATATTTTCCACCTGGTTGTTGATTGCTTAAAACTCTTCCTCCAAAGGCGATAACTCTTCCATTTGAAGAATGTATTGGAAACATAATTCTGTTTCTAAAAATATCATAAGCACCGTTTTCACTTAAACCAAATAATCCCGATTGTTTCAATATATTTTTATCAATATGGTTTTTTAAAAGGAAATTTTTTAATCCACTATAGCTATCGAGAGCATATCCAATATCATATTTATCAATTGTTTCTTGAGAAATATTTCTTTCTGATAAATATGATTTTGCTTCATCTCCAAATTTGTTAAAGTTTTTTTTAAAGAAGTTCGTTGCAAGAGCATAAACATTTAAAATTAATTCTCTTTGAGATTGTTTTTCTGGATTTTTTTTAGAACTTTCAATTTCAATCCCAACTCTTTGAGCCAATATTTTGGCAGCTTCAAAAAAACTTACTTTTTCATAATCTCTTACAAAAGTAAATACATTTCCGGATTTACCACAACCAAAACATTTATAGATCTGTTTTTTTTCGCTTACCATAAAGGAAGGTGTTTTTTCATCATGAAATGGACAAGGAGCTTTATAATTTGAGCCGGATTTTTTTAGAGGGATATATCCTCCAATAATATCCACAATATTATTGCTTTCTCGAATTTGGTCTAATTTTGTTTGATCCATTAATTAAAACTCACGATAGTTACTCCATCGCCTCCAGCTTCAGGTGGTGGTGTATGAAAACTTATGACTTTCTTGTTTGATCTAAGATATTTCCGTATTTTACTACGAAGAATTCCAGTTCCTTTTCCATGAACAATTCGAATTTTATTTAATCCTGCATATAAGGCATCATCAATAAAAGTTTTGACTTCCGGTAAAGCTTCATCAAAAGTATATCCAAGAATTTTCAATTCCGTTCTTATTCTTTTCTCAGATATTACAGATTTTTGGGGACTTTCAAAATTGGTGAAAGTAACTGAATTTGAATTATTACTCTTAGTATTTGCTTCAAACAATGCAGAAATTTTGGTGGTAAAGAAAAAACCGTTTATATTTACTTTGATGTCTTTTTTTCCAATTTCAATTATTTCGCCAAAATCTTCAAAACTTTCAACCCATACTTTTTTCCCAATTTCTGGTTTTTTTAAGTGTTCCCTAATTACGGGGTTTAGTTCTTTTTCTTCTGAATCATATTGGTGAGTAATTTCATTTACTTTAGACAACATTTGATTCATTTTTTCTTTTCTTTTTTTCCTATCTCCATCTTTAATTGAAGATACTTCGTTATATAATTCTTTTTGTAAATGAGTAAGAAAATCTTTGGCTTCTTTTAGAGATTTTTTTCTGATTTCTTTTTTATTCTCTTCTATTTCTTTTATTTTTTTTGCATATTCTTCAGTTTTAAGATTAAAAAGTCTTGTTTTTAGCATTAGTTGATAAGTTTCACGAGCGAGGGATTTTTTTTCAGCACTCATTTTGCGAATAAGCTCTGTAAGCTCAACATTTTGATTCCCTGCAAGTTCTTTTGCACGTACAATAATGTCAGAATCCAATCCGAGATGAGAGGCTACTTCGATAGCAAAACTGTTTCCGGGTAAACCAAGTTTAAATTGATATGTTGGTGTATGTTGTTCCGGATCAAAGTGCATGGCAGCATTTATACAGGAATCAGTATCTTCTGCAAAAACTTTGATAGAAGTATAATGAGTAGTTACAACACCAACTACTTTTTTCCGTTCAAGAACTTCGAGAAAGGCTTGAGCTAAAGCAGAACCTTGTTCAGGGTCGGTAGCTGAACCTATTTCATCAATTAGGACAAGAGTTTTTCCATCTCCATTTTGAAGCATTTCTGAAATTCGTTTAACATGAGCTGAAAAGGTACTTAAAGCATCTTCCAATGATTGACTGTCACCAATATCGGCAAAGAAATTTTTAAAGATTCCAATTTCAGATGAAGAATCTGCGGGAATTGGAATACCACTCAAAGCCATTAGTGTCAATAATCCAACAGCTTTCAAAGTAACCGTTTTACCTCCGGTATTTGGACCTGAAAGAACTAAAATTCTATAATTAATACCCAATTCCAATTCAAACGGTATAACTTTTTTTATATCTCCAAAAGAATGAATTAGTAAAGGATGTCTGGCATTTATTAGATTTAATTGCGGTTTGGTAACAATTATTGGTGGTAAAGCTTGCAAGTAATTACAAAAATTTGCAATCCCAAAATAGAAATCAAGTTTTTGTAGAATTTTTGTATTGGCGGATATCTCTGTTTTTACTTCTCTAATTTCTTCTGTAAACCCTTTCATAATACGGAAAATTTCTTCTTTTTCTTCACTTTTCAAAGAATTAAGATCATTGTTTAATCCAACAACTTCTTTTGGCTCAATGAATATTGTTGATTTACTGCTTGATTTTCCGTGCTGAATTCCTTGAAAAATATTTGCAGAGCCGTCTCTAACTGGAATAACATATCGTTCATCTCTTTCTGTAATTATTTTATCTACAATAATACTATCCAAGTTCGGATCTAATAATTTTTCATTTAATGTTTTTTGAATTGATTTCTTAGTTCGTCGTCTTTTATTTCTTATCTCTTTCAATGTTGTTGAGGCTGAATCTAAAATATCGCCATCAGAAGAGAATATTTTATTGAATTTTATTTCAATTTCCATAAAAGGAAGAAGTCTATTTTTTAACCTTTTAAAATATTTGTATTCCTCAAATTCGTCCAAATCTTCATCTGCTCCATCCATTCTACAAATCCTGTTGGAAGTTCTCACAGAGCCAATTATTTTATCAAACTCTTGGAAAGAAAATGTTTGATAAATCATATTATAAAGAAGTTCATTTAAATCTGAAATCTGATGAAAATCAATTGAAAATCCTTTTCTGAGTAATTCTTGAATTTCGTAAGTTAAAGACAATCTTTTCTCAATTTCAGCTTTTGATGTTAGTGGATGCAAATTCTTTGCAAGTTTTTTACCGAGATTAGAGTGACAATTTTCTTCAATAATTTTACAAATCTTGTGATATTCTAATTGTAAGAAAGTATTCATATCAATTTTTTAACTTTTTTCTTGATTTCTTCAGGGTTAATATTTGGTTGAGGAATTTTATTATAGATATTTTCTGATAGTTCACCAGCTACAATCTTAATTGCTTTTCCAATTTCAGATTTATGAATATATTTCATAATATAATTAGTATTTGGTAATATTCCGATAATAATATAGATAAATGTCAGCATCAAAATACTGTTTGCAAATCCAAATATAGCACCCAACAACCTATTTAGCACATTTAAATTTAGAATATTTACTAATTTATTCACAATAACAATAACGATTTTTATTATTAACATTATCACAATAAAAATTAATGTATAGGAAAGAAAGGCTGCAAGAGAAGAATTAATCTCGAATTTGTTTATCATGCCAATTTGAACAAGTGGTCCAAATTTTACAAGTAGAACAATGGAAACAATAAAACCAATTAAATTGACAAGCATGGTTAATATACCTTTTACATATCCAAATATCAAACCGGAAATTAAAACTATTCCCAATATTATGTCTAATGGATTCATTTTTCCTCCTACAAATAGTAAAATTATATTAGTCACTGCAACAAAAAAACTTTTACAAATCAGCAAAAAATTATGATGTTTATTTAGCAATAGCGACTTAGTAAAACGATTATTTAAACAAAAGGTGAATTTTTTATAGTGAACTTAAATATCTTATTAATATGAAATGAAAAAAGGGAGAAGATTCTCCCTTTTATAAACAATATCCTAACGGAAAATTATTTCATTAATTTTGATCGAACAAGAGAACTGAGAGTTTTCCCATCAGCTCTTGCTCCAATTTTTTCCTTTAAATGCTTCATGAGTTTCCCCATATCTTTCATACTTTCAATTTGTAATAAAGGTATAGCTTGCTCAATCTCTGCTTGTATTTCAGCTTTTGTCAAAGATTTCGGTAGATAAGCCTTGATGATTTCAATTTCTTTTCTTTCAATCTCAGCAAGATCTTCACGGTTTCCCTGAATATAAAGTTCGAGAGATTGCTCTCTTGATTTTACAGCTTTCACAATAATCTCAAGTGATTCAGATTTTTTAAGCTCTCTTTTAAGCTCAATTTCTTGATTTTTTAGAGCAGATTTCAAAGAACGTAAGACATTTAATAATCCTTTATTCTTATCTCTCATCGCTTGTTTGATATCATTAGCAATTAGATTAATCATTAAGAATATCTATCCTTTTTACGGAGAGCTTTCAAAATTTTTCTACGAGCAGCGTTATTTTTTCTTTTTCGCTCATCGCATGGTTTTTCAAAATATTGATGTTTCTTAATATCAGAAAGTATTGCAGCTCTTTCACATTTCTTTTTGAAACGTTTAAGAGTAATCTCAAAAGCTTCACCATCTCTAGCATATACTGTAGGCACTTGCATCACCTCCCCTTTGTATATTTTATTTGCCAAATGCAAAAATGGTTGTATATATGTCAAGTTTGAATTTTATTATTTTTTTTGATGAATTTTTGCAAGAAGTATAGAATTATATTTTGGTTACGAAAATAGAATACAGTTATGCCCTACCTATTGTAAATCTATAAATATTCAGTATTTAACCCCACTATTTCACAAAGGGAAAATATTTTTTGTGATAGTTTGGTGTGTCACGAGGCGTATTATGTCCAGTTGGCGAAACTACTTTTTCTCCAATAAAGTGTTTCAAGCTCTGATCATTTTGGACAATCTTTCATGTTGAATCTAAATAAATTTGTAGACAAAAAGTGTTGTTTTCAAAAAAAAGAAAAGTAAGGAGTTGAAAATGAAAATATTAGATAATACACAAATTATAAAAAGAATTGATACAGAAGATATGTATCACAAAATAATTCACATGCCGGAGCAAGTTTCTTTCGCATATTCTGATGCTAAAATCCGGAAACCGCAAAATTTTCAATTTAGAGATTTTTCTACAATAAAAAGAATACTTATTTGTGGAATGGGAGGTTCAGCAATTTCAGCTGATATTGCTAAAGTAGCATTCTCAAATATCCTACCTATTGATGTTGTGAAAGATTATTATCCGTCTTATGTTGACAAATCTACTTTAATTATTGCTCTCAGTTATTCTGGAAACACAGAAGAAACTCTCTCTTGCTTCAAATCTGTTAGTGAAAAAGCTGAATTTTTTGCAGCTGTTACTTCCGGTGGTGAATTGAGAAATATTGTAGAAAATAAACATTTATGGGTTGAACTTGATGCCGGTCTTCCACCTCGTTCTGCAATTGCACATTTATTTTTCTCATTGGTTAGAATTTTAGAAGCCTTTAACATAATTCCAAAAGCAGAGGAACAAGTAAAAAGAATTATTGGAAATCTTGTTCAAAAAGCAGGGGCAATAGCTGATAGTGTTGAACAAGACAAAAATTTCGCAAAGCTTTCAGCAGAAAATATTTATGGTAAAATACCAATTATTTATTCTACAAATCCGACCTTGAATCCAATAGCTTATCGTTGGAAATGCCAAATAAATGAAAATGCAAAACAACCGGCTTTTTTTAATACTTTCTCTGAAATGAATCATAATGAAATTGAAGGTTGGGAAGCTGATAACCATAATTATAAATTCATTCCGATTTTCATTAATAAATTCAAGGATGATTCTTATTATCAAAAACGAGTTCTTGCTGTAAAAAAATTACTTGACCAAAAACAAGTAAAATATCTTGATTTTTTTGTCGAAGGTGAAACAATTATTGAAGAATGTTTTTCCCTAATTTATCTTGGTGATATGATTAGTTTTTATCTTGCAATTTTGTATCAAACAAATCCTACATCAATAGACTTTATTAACTTTCTTAAAAAAGAAATTACTGAAAAGGAGTAATTATGAATAATGAAAGACACTTTTTTACATCTGAATCCGTTACAGAAGGTCATCCGGATAAAATGGCTGACCAGATTTCAGATGCGATACTTGATGCTATTTTCTCAAAGGATTCTTATGCTCGTGTAGCTTGTGAAACTTTTGTAACAACAGGATTAGCTCTTGTTGGTGGAGAAATTACTACTGATTGTTATGTAGATATTCCGAATATTATTAGAGATACAATCAAAGACATTGGTTATACAGACGCAGAGTATGGAATAGATGCACGTACTTGTGCAGTTCTTACAACTATTGACAAACAATCATCGGATATAGCACTCGGAGTAGATAAAACAACTCTACGTGCTCAAGGAGCCGGTGATCAAGGAATGATGTTTGGTTATGCTTGCAATGAAACACCTGAATTAATGCCATTACCAATTTCACTTGCTCATAAATTAGCTCAACAGCTTAGTTTCATAAGAAAAGGAAGCAAAGACATGCCAGCTGCTTTGGATTATCTTAGACCAGATGGAAAAACTCAAGTCACAATTGAATATGAAAATAATAAACCCAAAAGAGTTGAAACCATCGTAATTTCTACCCAACATGATCCTGAAGCAACTATTGAGCAAATTAAAAAAGATATGATTAAACATGTAATTACTCCAATTATTCCAGCAAAACTTATGGATGAAAACACAAACATTTATATCAATCCAACAGGACGATTTGTTATCGGAGGACCACATGCTGATACAGGTTTAACCGGCAGAAAAATTATTGTCGATACTTATGGTGGCAAAGGAAGTCATGGTGGTGGATGTTTTTCTGGAAAAGATCCAACAAAAGTTGATAGATCTGCTTCATATATGGCAAGATATATTGCAAAAAATATTGTTGCGGCAAAATTGGCAACTCATTGTGAAGTACAATTAGCTTATGCAATCGGAGTTGCTGATCCGGTATCAGTAATGGTTGATACATTTGGAACAGGAAAAGTATCTGACACTAAATTAGTCGAGATTGTTCGTAATGTGTTTCAATTAACTCCGGAAGGCATAATTGATTGTCTAAAACTGCGAAGACCAATTTATAAAAAAACAGCAGCTTATGGACACTTTGGTAGAGAATTAAAAGAATTTTATTGGGAAAGAACTGATAAAGTTGAAGAAATAAACAGATTGTTAAAATAGATTTTTATTGACAGTTTAAAGAAATCAATATCAGGAAGTCTTCTTCTTGATATTG
>JAOZMQ010000070.1 GCA_029934195.1 Candidatus Cloacimonadota bacterium
ACAAAAAATGAAAATTTAGAAAAGTTAGTTTTCGTTCAAGTATTAAGTATTTGAATAAAAGGGAATTTTGTTCATTCAATATTTTTATTGAGATTATAATATTTTTTTTTGATAGAGAAGATAAAATGTCTGCCTGTTTAAGAATTTGAACAGGAGGAAAGTCCGGACACTTTAGAGTAGGATACTTCTTAATGGGAAGCTTCGGTAACGAAGAGATAGCTCCACAGAAATAAACCGCCTTAAATTTTCATATTTTACTCTGATGAGTAAATTTCTGAAAACTTTGAGGTAAGGGTGGAATGGTAGTGTAAGAGACTACCGGATCTCGGTGTGAATCGGGATGCCAGGAAAGCCTTATCCAGTGCAATGCCAAATAGGAGAATATTCAGCATGCTGAACAAATCTACTCGGTTTGTATTATTCTCGGGTAGGCAGCTAAAGTCGGTCATTTTCATTGAACTTTTATAGTATAGCAATATCCGATTTAGATAAATAGACATTATGTAACTTGTTAGGTTGCAAACAAAATCCGGCTTAATATCTTCTCTATCAATTTTTATTTTTATGAAAATAAGTTTAATCTGAAAATCTGATCTCTCTGATTTTAATGTGAGCTTTTTTTCTCACTTCACATTCATTTTCATTCTGCCTGAAGAACTTTGCAGACAGGCTCATTGCGAAGTAAGCTCAAAAAGACCGGAGTTCACTTCGGCAAGCTCAGTGCAACGCCTCACGATTCGGAAGAAATGAATAATTGAAAAAGATTGAGGTTGAGGTGGAATATGATGGTGCAAATCTTAACAAAGCAGATTCATATTCCCTTAATCTTAACCTTATTCACCGCAAGCTATCTATAGAATTAACGGGAAAATATAACTTTGAGGTCAGGTGTTCTGAAATACTATTTTGCTCCTCTCAGAGCTTTTGTTTGCTCAATTGTATATTTAACAATCTTCTCAACACCATTTTGGATTTTTTTATCTTTCACAGAAGCTACCATACTGTTGATGTAATAGTTTAATCCTTGTTGCCCTGGAGCAATTAGCATTACCGCATAAGCAAATCCTTGTTCATTTTTTGCCGTTTGTACTTTCAATATTAATCTACTTGCAGTAGTATTTGATACAAGTATAAAGTCTTTTTCTGCATCAAAAGCCATTTTTAAATCATCAATCATTTTTTTGCCCATTTCTTCAGTTGAATCATCAATAATTTCAAGTTTCAATGAATTAGCTGAAAATAGAAATGACAAACTAAACAACATAAGCAATATCACATACAATCTTAATTTCATTTTTCCTCCCAAATTAATGCAAAAAAATATCCCCATTTAAAATTAAATTCAAATAGGGAAATAATTTACAATCTATTCTTAATACTTTCTTCAACCTTCAAGGCGATTTCATTAGTTTCTGCAAGAATTTTATCTGAGTCTGTTAGAACTTTTGAGACAAATTCTTCATCTTCAATATCAGCCATATTGATTTTCACATTTAAGTAAGAACCTTTAGCTGCTGCGTTTGCGGTAATAGCTGCTACTCCTGCATCTGAAAGAGCATTTTTATTTCCAAAGACGGCAATTTTTTCTGCTACTTTTACAGCTTGAAGAGCTAATTCAAGAGTTTCAAATGGAACCATTATGGCGTGTTTTGTTGCTTCTTGAATGGTTTGATGACGAATAGCTTTATCTTCAGGAGATTTTTTGGGTAATCTCATTGCATCCATCATTTCATTAAAAGCATCAGTGTCACGATCAATTGATAGTAATGAAAGTTCTTTTATTTTTTGACCTTCAAGAGCAATTTGTTTTGCTTCTTCCCAATTTTCTTCATAACCTTTTTTATTGGCAGTTAAGTTTGCTACCATTGCCGAGAGAGCACCGGAGATTGCACTACAAACCGCTGCAACACTTCCACCACCTGGAGCTGGCGAGTCAGTTGATAATTCATCAACAAAATCGGAGATTGTCAAGCCGGATAGAGCATCTTCTCTTGCAATACTGTATTCAATAACTTTCTTATTAATGTCAAAATCTGATAAATCATCAAGACCCATAGATTGAATTGCAGACTCAAATATCATTTTTTCAGGTAAGCCGGCACTTTCTCCAAGCTTTTCTAAATAGTATTTACCGGACATAAGAATAGCTTCTTTTGGTAGCAATCCTACAAGTTCACTTCCGGTTACTTGAATACCTTTTTCCCGAGCTAATTCTCTTACTTTTTCGAGAACTTCATGTGGAGATGATATTTTATAATTTGTCAAATTCATACTTATTTGGGCTCGATTATACTCATCAATATACCAGCCGACAGCTTTACAATTTTTAAATAATCCTGGAACTCTTATTTTCTTTCCATTTTTATCCTTCACTAATTTTCCTTTAGAATCTCTTTTAAATCTTCCTGCTTCACGTATTGTTAAAGCAATATCGTGAGCTTTCTTTTTATCTCTGGTATTTAGATTTATATTGTATGCAATAAGAAATTCTCTTGCGGAAATTGCTGTAGCTCCTGATTTTGCATTGAAAATTTGTGGTCCATAATCAGGTTTCCAATCAGAGCTTTCCATTTTTTCCGGAAGGGCTTCATATTCTCCTTTTCTAACTTCTGCAAGATTTTGCCATTCTGGTTTAGATGCAGCATTTTCATAAAGATAAACAGGAATTTTTAACTCCTCACCAACTCGTTTTCCAAGTCTATTAGCAAGTTCAACACATTCTTCCATCGTAATATTTGAAACCGGAACAAATGGACAAACATCGGTTGCACCCATTCTGGCATGTGCTCCTTTGTGCTTAGACATGTCAATTAATTCTGAAGCTTTTTTGATTGCAAGAAATGCAGCTTCAACTACAGCATCTGGTTCTCCTACAAAAGTAAATACTGTCCGATTTGTATCCGCCCCGGGATCAACATCTAACAAGACAACGTTTTTTATTTTTTTTATTTCAGCTGAAATGGCATCAAGAACTTTTAAGTCTTTTCCTTCACTGAAATTCGGAACACATTCGACTAATTTCATTAACTCCTCCGATATTATGAGATTTCTGTCATTTTTACTTGTTTGATTTTTTTATTTGAAACACTAATTATCTCTATTCTCCATTTTCCACATTTCACAATTTGCCCTTTGGCTGGAATTTTAGCTATCTTACTAATAATGAGACCGGCAATTGTTTCGTAATCTTCAAGTAGAAGATTCATTCCATATTCATCATTTAGGTAATCAACTTCAACGTATCCTTGAACTATATAATTTTTTTCATCAATAACATAAACGTCTTTTGAAGATTCTTCTGGATCATATTCGTCTTCTATTTCTCCGACAAGTTCTTCTAAAAGATCTTCTGTTGTAACCAATCCGGATGTTCCCCCATATTGATCTACAACTATAGAAATACTTTTTTTTGAAGATTGCATCTCATTTAAAAGGGTATTTACATCCATTGTTTCTGGAACAAATAAGGCTTCTCTTACAAAATCACCCGCTGTCATTTTTTTTGATTTATCATAATTTAAAAGATCATAAATTATCAAAATTCCAACAATATGATCTAAATCTTCTTTATAAACAGGAAATCTTGTAAAACCTTCTTTTCTTGCAATTTTAATCACATCTTCTAATGATGTATCTGCTTCAAAAGCAACAATTTCAATACGAGGAATCATAGCATTTTTTGCTTTTAATTCTTTAAATTCTAAAGCATCTTCCAACATCTCTCTTTGTTCTTCTTTTAGAGAATCATCTGTTTTATCTTTTGTCTCTGTTTGAGAAAAAAGATAGAACCAATCATCACAAGTAAGAAAGCTTTTACTTTGTTCTACATTAAGATGACGAGCAATAAAACTGTTGTAAATTGTTGTGCCCCAGATAAATGGTTTAAGAATAATACCTGAGATTTTGATAAGTGGATACGTTTTTGAAACCATGAGATAAGAATAATCTCTAAAAAGATTCTTTGGAATTATTTCGGCAAATATCAGCATAAATATTGATAATATTATTGTTCCAATATTTTCTTCAATGAGTAGGGGTTTAATTATATAAGCAGCAAATAAAGATGAAATAATTACTTGTGAGATATTAGTTCCTGCAAGTGTCATTCCAAAAATCTTATCCGGTTTGCGAGTAAGATCATAAATATTTCTAATTGTTTTATCGGTTTTACTTTCTTGTTCAAGTCTTAGTTTATCAATTGAAATCAAACCTGTTTCAAGACCGGCAAAAAGAGCTGCAAGTATAAAAAAAATCACAATTATTATTAAAGGGATAAGTATCATTTTTTGTTGCACATCCTTTTAGACTTTAGATGATATTGCAAAGCTATAAGTTAGCAACTCATCTATATTCAATATTCTAAAATCTATATTCTGTAATCATTAAGTCACTGCCAAGAATAACAGTTCCTAATTATTTATCTGTTCGTTTCTATGAGCAAGCATTAGTGCTTCAATAAATTCATCTAATTCACCAGTCAAAATAGCATTTAATCTATAAGAGGTAAGATTTATTCTATGGTCAGTAACGCGTGATTGTGGAAAATTATAAGTACGGATTTTTGCACTTCTATCGCCACTTCCAACCTGTGATTTTCTATTGGCTGCAATTTGGTTTTGTTGTTTTTCCATTTCAGCTGCCAACAACCTTGATCGAAGAACTTTTAGTGCTTTTGATTTATTCTTTAGCTGAGATTTCTCATCTTGACATGTTACAACTAAACCTGTTGGAGCATGTGTAATTCTTACAGCAGAATCAGTTGTATTCACACTTTGACCACCATTTCCAGAGGATCGATAAACATCAATACGAAGATCATTGTCATTGATTTCAATATCTACATCATCGGCTTCAGGTAGAACTGCTACTGATATTGCAGAAGTATGAACCCTTCCGCTTGATTCTGTTTCCGGAATTCGTTGTACACGATGGACACCGCTTTCAAATCTCATAATGCTAAAAACAGAATTTCCACTCAGGCTAAAAATAATTTCCTTGTACCCGCCAATTCCAGTTGGATTAGATGACAGAATTGTTTTTTTCCACCCTTTCCTATCCGCAAAATATGAATACATTCTATACAAATCAGCACAAAACAAAGCAGCTTCGTCACCGCCTGTGCCAGCTCTAATTTCTATGATAGCATTTTTTTCATCATTGGGATCTTTTGGAATCAGTAATTCGTTCAGAGTGGCAATTTCCTTTTCCAAATCACTCTTAGCTTCAACAATTTCTTCATTAGCTAATTCAATTAATTCTTCGTCATCTTCTAATTCAATAAGTTCTTCATTTTCTGTAATACGAGAATTTAGCTCTTCTATTTGATTATAACACATTAGAATTGTTTCAAGCTCTTTAAATCTTCTTGATATTTTAGAATAAGCTCTTCTGTCGGACATATATTTAGGATCAAAGATTTTTTCTTTTAATTCCTCAGATTCTTGCTGTAATTTCTTTATTTTCTCAATTGGCAACATTTAGATTATTCCTTTATAAATATGATGTTTTTGTGATCAGACAAATCAAGTTCAAGAGCAGATTTCATAGCAACCAGAGCAACTTCAAGTTGATCATTATCGGGTTCTTTAGTCGTAATTCTTTGTAAGGATAATCCGGGGAAAGTCATTATTTTCACTAAAGGATGGTTTAATTTTTTTCCGGAAAATCTTAAGACTTCATAAGAGATACCTGACACAAAAGGAACTAACATAAAATGATAAGCTAATCTCAGAAAGATATTTGGAGCTTGATGAAAAATTAGGATAAATAAACTATCAACCAATGAGAAAATCAATATAGAAATCAATAAAACAAAAAAAATGAAACTTGTGCCACATCTTGGGTGCAATGTTGAATATTTCTGAACACTTTCAGGATTTAGTTGATCATTATTTTCATAAGCATAGACACTTTTGTGTTCAGCACCATGAAATTCAAAAATTCGTTTTACATCTTTCATTAATCCAATAAGGAAAATATAGATAACAAAAAATACGATTCGGATTGTACCTGCAAATAAGTTGAAATAGATAGTTTCTTTCCCTAATTTCATTAAATCTGATAATTTATATGGTAAATATGCGAATAAGGCAAAAGCTAAACCAAATGCAAAAACATAGCTTCCAATATCTTCGATTTTCTTTCTTAACTCCGATTTTTCTTTAACTTTTTTATCTGTTTTTTCATCCTCTTTTGCCCAATCAATTTCTGCTCGATTTGCAGAAAAGTTTAAAGTTTTTATACCAATAATCATCATTTCAATTAGTGAGATAAATCCTCTAATTATAGGTAAACCTAAAAATTTATTTTTTTTTGTAATAGTCTCAAATTTTTCTTTTTTAACTTCTATAGAATGGTCAGCTCGTCTTATAGCTGTTGCAATATATTCTGGACCACGCATCATTACACCTTCAATAACGGCTTGTCCTCCAACAGCAATTTCTTTTTTTTTGGACATTTATTCCTCTTGTTTTGAAATTTATCTTATTTTTTTTATAAATTGATGAGAATTTTTATCAGTATTTTTTTTATAATTTCTACCATAACAAAGGGTAAAAATAGAAAATGCACCACAAAGATTTTTGAACTTTTGTGGTGCAAAATATTTGAAAAAACTATTTTTCTTGCTGACTGTATTTTTTTCTAAATTTTTCTACTCTACCAGCAGTATCTAATAATTTTTGTTTTCCAGTATAGAAAGGGTGACAATTTGAACAAATTTCAACTTTAAGATTTTTCTTTGTTGAAGCTGATTCAAAAGTATTTCCACAAGCACAAGTTACTTTTATTTTGTTATACTTAGGATGTATTTTTTTTCTCATTATAGACTCCTATATCTTCCATTTAATTAATTATTTGAGCAATGTTTTTTTTATCAGTTATTGATGTCAATCATTTTTCTATTTGCAAATAAAAAAGCACATTGTTTCTATGAAGCTTAAACTTCAAACATATTTCTGTTTTTGCGTTTCTTCATAAACTTCTTATTATTATAGATAGAAAAAATTGTTATTTAGTGCCTGAACGAAAAAGGACTTTTTAACCATAAAGAACAGAAGTTCATAAAGAAAGATTAATTGGGAAATTATTTATTTTTCAGCTTCATAGAAGCGATATTTATGTAGCCCAATGCGTTAGCGTTGGGTAAAGATAAAAAGAAAACTAAGCTACAGAGTAGCGACAAAAAAAGAAAATTCAGAAAAAGTTAGTTTTCGTTCAAGTACTATTAAAAAGTTAATTTAGAAAAATGCGTTTATATTCAGATAGGATTTTATCAAAGTTTGAGATTTAAAATTGGTAAAAAAATGTATTATTCTTGAAATAATAATTTATAATTTGCGGAAATTTAATCAAGAAATCATTAAATATCAAAAAAAACAAAAGGAGAGAAAATGAAAATTAGAAAGTACATTTCAGTAATTTTTTTTGTACTTGTTTTTGTGACATTATCTGCACAGAATTTAGCACAAAATCCAGGATTTGAAGATTGGACAGATGATCTTCCTAATAACTGGTTTGGAGAAAAATCTTCAATAGCGATGAGCAATGTTGTTCAATCTATTGATAATCCGCATGGAGGAGAATCAAGCTGTCAGCTTATCAATGAATCAAATTCACATAAAAGATTTACAACTCAAGGAGTTTCTGTCGTTAATGGAACAGAATATACAATAGAATTTTGGGTCAAAGGTGAAGGCGAAATTCGTACCGGTTTGTATGACACTGTTTCCGGAGGAAGCGGATACACATCTTACAATGATTATATTATCGTAAATTCTTCGGATTGGGCTGTTTATACCCAAACTATAACAAGTGGCGGAACTTCTAATCTTGGTGAATTTATTTTTTCTTTAAGAAATACTGTCGAAGCATCAGGACATCTTTTATTAGATGATGTCTCGATTCTTGGCGGAGTTGTTTTTCCTGAACCAACAAACCATGTAACAAATTTTACAAGCAATGAAGCAACTGGATTATCAATTGAATTAAACTGGATTGGCTCTATTGGTGAACAATTACCATCAGGATATTTATTGATTGGGAAAACGGGAGACGGAACAAATTATGAAGTAATAGATGGTTCAGCTATAACTAATGATTCTGATTGGTCTGATAATAATTTTGCAATTAATCTTGAACATTTCGAAGGTGGAAATGTATATTTTGTAAATAATTTAGAAGGAGAAACAGAATACTCTTTTAAAATATTTCCTTACACAAATTCCGGAGAAACAATTGATTACAAATCCGATGAACCTGTTCCTGAAGTTATTGTGTCAACATTAGTTGCCCCAATAATCATCAATATTGAAAATTTTGAAGATGGAACTCTCGGAACTTGGAGTGAATTTAGTGTTGCCAGCAATATTAGTTGGGAAAGTGTACAATATGGAGATGATAAATTTGCTAAAATGACTGGTTACGGGGCAGATGAAGCTTCTAATGATTGGTTAATTTCTCCTCAATTGGATTTATCTCAAACATCTGGCGAAATTTTATCTTTTGATTCCTGTATGAATTATGAAGATACAACTATCGGTCTTGAAATAAAGATAAGCACAGATTATGATGGAAGCAGTAATCCAGAAGATTTCACTTGGGAAATTTTATCAGCAAATCTTTCTCAAGGTGGTTGGGCTTGGACTCCTTCCGGTGATATTGATTTGTCTAACTACGATTCTGAGAATGTTTATATTGCATTTCATTATATTTGTTCTGGAATAGAAAGTGGAGAGTCAAGAACATGGGAAATTGATAATATTATGATTTTTGCAGAAATCCCGAGTGAAAATTCTGAAAAAACAATTCCGGGATTTTCAAACATCTCTCTCAAACAAAATATTCCAAATCCTTTTAATCCAACTACTTCTATTGAATTTTCACTTAAAGAAAAGAGCAAAGTACAATTGGCTATATATAATGTAATAGGTCAAAAAATTAAAACCATCGTTAATGAAGAAAAAAACTCTGGTACTTATTCTGTTGTCTGGAATGGAAAAGACGATTCAGATAATGAGATCAGTTCAGGTGTGTATTTCTTTAAACTAACAAGTAGAAATGAAACTAAAATAATTAAATCAATGTTGATTAAGTAAAAAAAAATCACAAAGGAGAAAAAAATGAAAAAATCGATTTTTGCGCTAATGCTTATTCTATCAGTTTGTTTTTTATCAGCTGATATTGTTATTAATGAAATTATGTATAATGCACCATCTTATGATAATGAGTGGGTAGAACTTTACAATAATGGTACATCTGTTGTAAATCTTACAGGTTGGTCTTTTATTGATGATGATTCAACTCACATACCTGTTGTTTTTCCAGAAGGTTACGAGATAGCTCCTGACGGTTATTTTACTATTGCAATCTATCATGATTCACAGGCTGTACCATTTCCTTTTACACCTGATTTTGATGCAATGGAAATTTGCGAATGGAATTTAGGTAATGGATCTGATGGCTTTCTTCTCTATGATGATAGCAATTCTCTTCACGATATAGTAATCTATGATGATGGAAATCCTTGGCCTACTCAGGCTGATGGCAGTGGTCCTACTCTTGAATTAATTAGTCCGGAACTTGACAATTCATTACCAGAAAGCTGGCAAGCAAGTGCTATTGATTATGGAACTCCAGGAGCAGAAAATACTGCTGGTGGAGAACTTATTTATGTCAATAATCTTTCTGAACTAAGAGCACAAGAACCTGGAGCAAATATTTATTGTCTTACCGGTGAAGTTGTTCTTACATACAAACAAACTTATAGAAACCAAAAATATATTCAAGACGATACAGCTGCTATTTTGATCGATGACAATAGTGGCACAATTACTACAGAGTATAATGTTAATGATGGAATTTCTATGATACAAGGAAATCTTTCTGCTTATGGTGGAATGTTACAATTTGTTCCAACTGCTGATCCCGGAGATGCTACTTCATCTGGAAATGTAATTGAACCAGAAATTGTTACTTTGAATGAATTTAATAATGATTTTGAAGAATATGAAGCAGAATTAATTAAAATTGAAAATGTTGCTTTTGATTCATTAGGAATTTTTGAAAATGGTACTGTCTATTCCATTACTGATGCAACAGCAAATTCAAATTTTAGAACAACTTTCTATGATGTCGATTATATCGGAACTGCAATTCCAGACGGACAAATAAATTTTTGCGGAATCTGTAATTCCAGAACAGATGGTGAATTTATTACTGCAAGAAATTTAGCTGATTTTGAAATTTTGGGAGATATTCCAGTTTTAACAATCACTCCTGAAACTCTCGATTTCGGTGTTATTGAATATGGAACTTTATATGAAATTGACGGAGTTTTATCTAATATTGGTACTGCTGAATTAATCATTGATTCTATCACTTATCCATCTGAAAGCTTTGGTATTTCAGAAAGGATTCAATTACCAATTATTATTCCTGTTGGAGCATCTGTAAATGTTACGTTTACTGTTCTTGTAGAAGAAACTGATGACATCAATTTTGAAGGTGTTTATCTTTTTGAAGGAAATATTACCGCTCAAGAACTTCCTGCAAATTATACAATTGAAACTGAAACTGCTGATATTGTAATTAATGAAATC
>JAOZMQ010000448.1 GCA_029934195.1 Candidatus Cloacimonadota bacterium
TAAACAAGGATAATTAATCAATGAAAGTTTATCTTAATGAAAAAGCCTTTGAAGCAAAATCAAATGAAACCATTCTTCAATTAGCTCTTAGAAATGGGATTTATATTCCTCATCTATGTTATCATGAAAAAACAGGACAAGTAGCTAAATGTCGCGCCTGTGTTGTTCAGATAGAAGGAGATTCAGAACTCCAAACTTCGTGCAGTACGTTAGTATGTAAAGACATGAGAGTTAATACAAAATCAGAAAAAGTTCTTAAAGCACAAAGAATAATTGTTGATTTGATTTTATCTTCAGGAAAACATAATTGTCTTTCTTGTGAGCAAAATGGAAATTGTGAGTTGCAAGATGCTGCTTATTATCTTGGAATTGAAGAACCGAGTTTTCAGCTTTATGATGATAAGTATGACGTTGATGATTCAAGTGAATTCATTGTTGTTGATCGGTCAAAATGTATTAGTTGCGGTAGATGTGTAATTGGTTGTAATCATATTGTGGTTAATGAAGTTCTTAATTTTGGAAATCGTGGTTTTGATACAAAAATAATTATGGATTGTGAGCTTCCAATGGGATCGTCAACTTGTGTACAATGTGGTGAATGTGTTCAACTTTGTCCGGTCGGTGCAATTATAGATAAAAGATCAATTGGTTTTGGAAGAAATTGGAATTATGATAAAGTAGAGACAATTTGCCCTTATTGTGGAGTTGGTTGCAAATTAGAAGTTCAAGTTGATCGGAATCAGAATAAAATTATTCGTATTAACGGAGTTGAAGATTCTGTTACTAACAATGGAATGTTATGCGTTAAAGGACGTTTTGGATTTGATTTTGTCAATTGTGATGAAAGAATCACTTCTCCATTAATCAAGAAAAATGGGGTATTTGAGAAAGCAAGTTGGGAAGAAGCAATTTCATTTGTTGCAGAGAAATTTATTGAAATAAAAAAAGAATTTGGAAGTGATTCCTTAGCCGGATTAGCTTCTGCAAAAGTTACAAATGAAGAAAATTTTGTTTTCCAAAAATTATTCAGAAAAGAGATTGGTACAAATAATATAGATCATTGTGCTCGACTCTGACATAGTGCTACAGTAGCCGGTCTGGCTGCTTCACTTGGTAGCGGTGCTATGACAAATGATATTTCAGGAATCAAAAAAGCCGATGTTATTTTGATTATAGGCTCGGATACATCTGCTGCTCATCCAATTATTGCTGCACGTATTAAACAAGCTGTTCGTGAAGGAATATCAAAATTAATTGTAATTGATCCAAAGAAAATTGTGATGGCTGATTATGCTGAAATTTATGCTGCTCAACGTCCGGGAACTGATGTTGCTGTCTTGAATTGTATAATGCATGAAATTTTAAAAAATGGCTGGGAAGATAAAGAATATATCAAAAAGCGATTAGAAGGTTTTGACAAATTCAAAGCTGAGATAATTCAAGAAAAATACGAACCTGAAAATATTGAAAAAATTTCGGGTATTCCGGCTAAAACATTGAAAAGAATTGCTGAATTATTTGGTAAAGCTCCTATTGCTTCTATTTTTTATGCAATGGGAATTACACAACATACAACAGGTAGCGATAATGTTTGGAGTATTGCAAATTTACAGATGATTTGTGGAAATATCGGTGTTGAGGGTGGAGGTGTAAATCCACTTCGTGGTCAATCAAATGTTCAAGGTGCCTGTGATATGGGTGGTCTTCCAAATGTTTATCCCGGTTATCAAAAAGTTGTTGATCCAAATGTGCAAGCAAAATTTGAAAAAGCTTGGAATTGCAAACTTAATAACAAAGTAGGAATTACTTTAACAGAAATGTTTGATTCTGCTTATAAAGGAACTTTGAAAGCTCTTTTTGTAATGGGCGAGAATCCTTATCTTTCAGATCCTGATCAAACTCATATTATCAAAGCAATGGAAAGAATTAATTTTATGGTTGTACAAGATATATTCATTACTGAAACAGCAGAATATGCAGATGTTATCTTACCGGCAGCTACTTTTGCTGAAAAAAATGGGCATTTTACTAATACAGAAAGAAGAGTTCAGCGACTCAATAAAGTCATTGAACCTCCTAAAGGTGTAAGGACTGATTGGGAAATTATTCAATTGATTGCAAACGCAATGGGTTCTAATTGGAGTTATAAATCAGCAAAAGATATTACTAAAGAGATCAATGAATTAACTCCTCAATATGGAGGAATTACTTGGGAGCGAGTTGGTAGAGATGGTTTACAATGGCCATGTCCAAATATAAAACATCCTGGTACACCTTTGCTCCATAAAGATAAATTTGCTTGTGGAAAAGGAATCTTAAAAGGAATTAATTTTAGAGAACCTGCAGAATTACCTGATGATGAATATCCATTAATAATGACTACAGGGAGGGTTTTAGAGCAATTCCATACCGGAACAATGTCTATGAAAACTGAAGGATTAAATAATCTTGCCGGTCCAATGGTTATGATTTCTGTTCAAGATGCAGAAAAAATGAAAATTTGTAATGGTGAAATTCTAAAAATTTCTACAAGAAGAGGCGAAATAACAGCTCCTGCATTTGTAACAAAAAGAATTTCTACAGGTGTTATTTATATTCCATTCCATTATAAAGAATCACCAGCAAATAGGCTTACTAATTCTGCTATTGATCCAATCGCAAAGATTCCGGAGTATAAAGTTTGTGCAGCAAAAATAGAAAAAATAATTTGATTAAGGAATCGTTACGAAATAACCAGCTCCTAAGTAGTATCTGAACGAAAAGAATTTTTTAGTACCCATTTTACTCTGCGTAAAAAGAAATTATTTTTTCGCAAAGTCGCAAAGGG
>JAOZMQ010000449.1 GCA_029934195.1 Candidatus Cloacimonadota bacterium
TCTAGTGAGCAATACGCTTGTGGGGGTTCGAGTCCCCCCTTCAGCACTTTTCTTTATACAGCCTAATGACTTTTTCTTGCAAGATTTTTTCATTTTTTATTTTCTTTCTCACCTATTTAATATTTCTCTTTACAAAAATATTAGTAATAACAATTGTATTTCAAATTGAATAATTTTGAGGAGATTTTTATGAGAAAATTAATTTCTATGTTGTTTATTGGATTGTTTGCTTTAACTATTTTGGCTCAAGATTTAGAAATGAAAATTTCAGAGTCAAGCGACAATTTTAAAAAATATGCAAGAAATATCGAAAGAGGAAAAGAAAATTCTTCTTATGGATATTTTCCATCACCTTTAAAAATGAATGCAGGAATCCCAAAATCTTTTTCTCTTTCACGAGAAATTCCGGTTTTTTTTGATTTACGCGAAAATGGATATGTCTCAAATGTCAAGGATCAAGGAACATTGGGAGCTTGTTGGTGTTTTGCTACAACAGCTGCATTAGAGTCAAGATGGTTACAATTAGATGAAGCTGAATTTGATCTGTCTGAAAGAAATATTCTATCAAATCATGGTTTTGAGTTGGGTGAAAATGATGGTGGAAATTCCCAAATGTCAACTGCTTATCTTTCAAGAGGGATTGGACCAATCAGTGAATCCGATGATCCATATTTTCGAGAAGGTTCATTGCTACCGATAGCTTTTTCCGGGGATGCTAGATTTTTTATCTCCAGTCCAACAAACATTGTTTCACAAGATGAAATAAAACAAATGATTATGGATTATGGAGCACTTTTTACTGCGATGAACTGGGATGTATCTTCTTTTGATACAAATAACTCAACATATTATTATGCAGAAGATGAACCGGTAAATCATGCTGTAAATATTATCGGTTGGGATAATTCCTTAGAAACAGCCGGTGGTACAGGTGCTTGGATTTGTAAAAATAGTTGGGGTGAAGATTGGGGTGATAACGGATATTTTTATGTTTCTTATAATGATACAAAAATCAATTCAGAAATGACATTTTGGCCTAAGCGTACAGATTACATAAATAATTCAAAAGCATATTATCATGATAAACTTGGAGCTACCGGTTCACTGGGATTAAGTGAGCTTGAATCAGTTCAAGCGATGGTAAAATTTACAGCAGAAGATGATTTGATAATCAATAGAGTTGGTTCTTGGATGATTTCTAATGATTCTTTTGTCACCTTCAAAATATATAAGAATTTTAATGGAATTTCCTTAAACTCAAGTGACCTTTTACTGGAAACTGACCGTATTTCTTGTGACTTTGCCGGCTATTATTCTATACCTTTGGAGGGTGATATTTCAATAAAGGAAGGTGAAAATTATTTTGTTTTTGCTTTCTATGAAACCCCAGGATTTCCTTATCCAATCCCCATTGAATCAACAATTTCATCTCCCATAAACTACGCAAATCCGGAATTTGTATATGATTGTGAATGGGTGACAGCTCCCGGATATAATTGGACAAAACTAACAAATGAAAACCATTTTGATTTGTGTATCAAAGCTTATACTGTCTCTGATTTTGTTTGGCCTGGAGATGCAGATGATAATGGAATAGTTAACGCTGAAGATATTTTATCAATTGGTGCTTTTTGGAATGAAACGGGAAATGCCAGAAATACTCCATCAATTAAATGGGAACCATACAGAAGACCTTCAGATTGGGAAATATCTTATGCAACTTATGCAGATTGTAATGGCGATGGGAAAGTTGGAATTTCTGATGTTCTCGCTATTTGTGTAAATTGGCAAAAATCTCATGGATCATCACATAATAAATCAATCAATATTAATTATGTCGAAAAGGAAAATCAATTCAAAGAGATTTTTCAATTGTTAGGAGATAGTGAACCTGAAATTGCAATGAAAACAACAATTGCTAATATTTATGGATGGAATTTTCCGCAAATAGAAAAGAATATTTCTTTGAGTAATTTTCCAAATCCTTTCAATCCGACAACAAAAATATCTTATTCAATTCTGGAAAAAGGAAATATAGAGATTGCAATTTTTAATGTAAAAGGACAACAAGTTTATTCTTTCTCAAAAAATCATTCTGAATCTGGAAACTATAATTTTATTTGGGAAGCAAAAGATAGTAATGGAAAAAATCTAAGCAGTGGTTTGTATTTCTATAAAATGAAATTGAATGGGAAAAATATTGCAACAGATAAAATGCTTTTACTCAAATAATCAAGGAGAAAATTTTTATGAATAACATTTTTAAAATAGTAGTTCTTGTTCTGTTTGTACTTGTAACTTTAATTTCTTGTTCCGAATCAAAATCTTCAGCACCAGATCCAGAAGGAGTAATTTCTATTGTTCCATCTGTTTTGGAAACAAATATTGACGAAACTTTTACATTAAGTATTGAAGTAAATGACATTACAAAATTATTTGCTTGTTCTTTTGAACTTCAATTTGATGATGATATTATTGATTTTGTACCAAATTCTAATGTTGCAGGAACGTTTTGGGACAACACAGAAGTACTTACATTTTCAATGAAAGAAGACAATAAAGTATCTGTTTCCGTTGGTTATTTTCAAACAGGGAATTTGAATGGAAAATCAGGAAATGGGGAATTAATTTCATTTTCATTTATCGGAAAATTAGGTGGTTCCACGGACATTATCATTAATAATCTCGAAATGATTGATGAAAATGGAGATGAAATTCCGTACTTTGAAAAAGTTACAACAACTTCAACTATAATAAACGTATTCGTTCCAGAAAGAGTAATTTCTATTGTTCCATCTGTTTTGGAAACAAATATTGACGAAACTT
>JAOZMQ010000450.1 GCA_029934195.1 Candidatus Cloacimonadota bacterium
TCTTTTTGAAATATTTCAATCTGTGGATTAGTTACAAAATTTAATATCCCTTTTTGATTAATTATATCAATAACTTTTATTGAGTTCCAATTGCCAAAATCAATAGATCTTTCCCAAAATTTTTGACCAAAAATCATTCTACCGTTAAAAAAGTAATCGTTGAAATAAAATTTTTCTAAAGAAAGATTCCTATTTTTTTTATGAAAAAAGCCATTCATCTCTCGTTGTTTCTCGCTAAATTTAATTGTATTATGTGCTTCCTCTTGAACGTAATATTCTCTTTCAGATAAATTACGGTTATATCGAAAACTTCCGGAATCAATAAATATTGGATTCCCATCTAATTCTAAAATAATGTTGAATATATCACAATGTTTATGTTCTGCAAATAGCGGTTCTTTTTTTACGATACCACTCCAAAAAATAATTTTATCCTTTTCATTTTCAGCAATTAAAGCATTAATATTTTTCATTTCCATTATTTTATTTTTGGTTGAGAATTCAGCTAAAACAGATTTTTCAAAAAATAATTTCCATAAATTTGAAGCTTTTGAAATTTTTAGATTTGGGAAAATTAATTCAGGAAAGACATTTTGAGCTAAAGATAATAATGGAATAACAGAGTCCTTTGGGCAATTCCAATCAAACCAAAGAATTTTTCCAGAATCATTATCTCCGATATTTACATGTTTTCCATTTAAAAAAGAAAATAAGTCAATTGTTTCAAGCATTTTAATTAATTTTTCATCAAAAGCCTTTGAAAAATTAAAATCACATTTCATAGAAATAATTTTAGACAGAAGAAGAATTTCTGTAACAAGAATATGATAATTTGTTGAACCTTCATAATCGAAACCATCGGAATATACTTGTTTATCAATCTCTTTTTCTAATTCTATTTTTGCAAATTCTATCCAATTTTGTCCAAACTCACTTTTTTTAAAATTTTCTCCAACCCACAATAGTCCTAATAAATCAGTCAAATAATGATTATTGGAATTTTGAGGCATTTTTTCAAGATTATTCCAAACATAAAAACCGTGTTTTAAAATTTCATCTTCCCATTCTTTTTGGATGGATTTCTCTAATTTGTTTTGTATTAACTGGTATGAAATAGAAAAATTAATAGCACGGATTGACGATTCCATTGCATTTCCCCATTTCCGATAATTTTTTGATTTTATCCAGATTGAAAATATGTTTGAAACTTTTTCAATCTCATTATTTAACGCTAATAATGGTAAGAATTGCATTCGAGAAACTTCCCAATAATCCTTAACATCTGAATATTTTTTCTCGTTATTTCTGAAGAGATAAAGAATGTCATCAATTTTTAGATTTTTCTCAAAAACATTGAACTGATTTTGATTCTTTATTTGGAATTTATTTAAACCTTGTAATGGATAAAATTCTGAGAAAACATCTTTTAAGTTTTCCCATGATTTCTTTGTTTTGATTTTATTTTTTAGAATTGTAAATTTTACAATTAGATCTTTAATTGAATTAGGTAAAATTTTGTGAGCAAGTTTGTAAAAAAAGATTTTATTCATTTTTTTTTATCAAAAATTTCCACTATCTTTTTTGCAACTCGATTCCAGCTGAAATTATTCTCCGCATAATCTCGTGACATTTTCGTCATTTTAACAATTTTCTCAGGATTTGATACTAAAAAATCAATCTTCTGTTCAAGTTCTCCATCAACTTCGGGATCAAAAGTTTCTAACCATCCAAATTGTTCAAATTCCTTAATTCCTCTAATTCTTGTCGAAATAACCGCATTTCCAGAGGCAGCATAATCGCGCAATTTTAAAGGAGAAGTAATACCATCTAATTCTTTTATTTTTGGGGCAAAAGCAATATCAATAATATTCATCCATAAATTTACTTCTTTATACGGAATATTCTCTTTAAGAATTATAAAATCTTTTAGATTTTCTTTTGTGATAAGTTTTTTTATCTCATCCAAATACAGTCCGGAACCAATTAATAATAAAGAAAGATTATTATGTTTTTTTCTAATTTTTTTGAATACTCTTATCAAATTTTCAATTCCTTGCCATTTTGAAATATTTCCAATAAATCCTAAAATAATGTTCTCAGAATTGAGTAATTCTCTTTTCAATTTTATCCGATTGTTCTGATTTAATGGAAAGAAATGTGAAAGATTTGTACCATTTTCCACAACATAAATTTTGTTTTGATGAATATGGTTTTTTATTAATCTTTCTTTTATTCCTTCCGTCATTACAATCACTTTGTCGGCAAATTTAGCATCAATTAATTGTATCCATTTTGCAATTTGTTGTTCGGTTTTATTATGTTTCTGTATTTTCATTTCCGTTTCAAGCCAGCCAGCTTGTTCAGTAAAGATTTTTGTTTTCAATCCTTTTATTCTATTGATTATTTTTAGGAAAAAACACGGGAAAAGCCGTATTCTAATGTAAATAAAATCATAACTATTTGAACTTATGAAAATGTAATAAATGATTTGTATAATTGAGAGTAAAAAAACTCTTGTTATATTTTCTTGATATAAAAAAGGTAAATGAAAAATCTTAGAAGCATCACATAAATTTCTATCAATTCCATCTCCTGGAATCAACAAATCAACTTTATTTCCGGTTAATATAAATGAGTTTGCTAATTCAAAAAAATGTATTTTAGAGGCATCATTTTTTTTAGAATCAATTAAACCAAGCATAAGAATTTTCTTCATTTAGTCACTCATTTTCTACTTTTTCAAATTAGAGATAATTTGATTTCTAAGCACCAAAAATTCATTTTTCAATTCATGTATTTTTCCTGGTTGTGAA
>JAOZMQ010000451.1 GCA_029934195.1 Candidatus Cloacimonadota bacterium
ATTTCTTATGTGTGTAAGCTCGTGAAAGAGTGTGGTTATATTTAAAATTCTATTGCTAAACTGAATATAATTAAACCACATGCTTTCACAAACTTTTCACAAAATATTTATTTCTTATGTGTGTAAGCTCGTGAAAGAGTGTGTTATATTTAAAATTTCCTATCAGAGATTCGAGTTAATCAACTATGCCACCTTAAAAATCTGGCAGAAAAATATTTTATAACTTGACAGTAAAATTTCACACATTGGTTTTTGGAATAATTTTATTTTTGTGAGTTAGTTTTGTTAAAATATTGATTAAAAAAGTCTGTTTTATTTATAGTTTAGGTTTTATGTATTAACAATGAATAAGGGGTAACGGAGGGCAAGCATGCTTATAGATATTGATGAAATAATAAAAATTGAATTTAATGGTAATGAATATTTTTATGCTTTGTTGACATCGAAACAATTGATTTATTTGATAAATCCAAAAGAAGTAAATATTATTTTAGAGAAAAACAAACCTATTTCGCAAGAATTTACAATTTTTAAAATTACTACTATTCTGAAAAGATGGAAAATTGAAAAGGATTCCATACTTACAGCACCAATGGCTGACATTTTACTTTGTGCAAAAATCCTAATTGTTGATTTTTTAAAACTGTATCCACTTCTTGATGACTATCTTTATCGTATAAATATCAATATGAACAAAAAATGGATTCTAATTTCAAAAAATGACTTTTTTAGTTATGTTTTTAGCATTATTTATGAAAAATGGAATGGAAATAATAGAAATTCAGTAACCGATTTTGATTCAGAAATAAAGCTAAAATTTGAAATAATCTGTAAAGATTTGAATCGTGATTATAAATTTAAAGACTTAAAAAAATGGATATTCTCTACAAAAAAAATCATATTAAAAATTGTTGGTGAAGAATTCCATCTTGATTCAGAACGGATTAAGCATCTCCAAATTGGGCAAAAAATAAATCTTTTAGCTGATACAAATAATGCTTATGATACCAATGCTATTGCCGTATTTCTTGAAGATGGCGAACAGATTGGATTTTTGAGAAGACCAGTTGCAGAAGTCTTGCATAAAAGATTTGTGAATTCTGATATTAACGCAAAAATTGTCTTTGTTAATCCTGATAATAAAAAGAACAATAGAATACTCATTGAAGTAAATTTTTAGAATAAAATAAAGAGGTATATATGAAAATTAGAATCACAAAATTAATATTCAACGACATTGAATTAGAAAAACGAGAGATACCAAAATTACGAGGTTATTTTATTCATAAATTTGAGGATATTCCAGAACTACATAATCATTTGCCTGGTGGAAAATTTTGTTATAAATTCCCAAAAATTCAATATAGAATTATTGATAAACACCCAATGATTATTGCATTCAATGAAGGAATCGAAATCGTGAAAAAGTTTTTCTTCGATGTAAATCAGATTTCAATTAATCACAAAGGTTTTGCTATCAGTGAAAAACAAATTACCGTAATTGAAGCTGATATAGAGCAAACGGAAGAAGTGTGCAATTATAAATTTATCTCACCGTGGATGGCTCTGAATCAGCAGAATCATCAAAAATATATTGAGAAGAATGCAATCGAGAAACAGCAATTTCTAAAAAATTTGCTCAAACATAATCTGCTAACCGTCTCAAAAGGATTTGATTACCATATTCCCGATTTTGATGAAATACAGGTTGAAGGATTTTTCAAACCAATTAATGTAAATTTTAAGAATCAAAAAATGCTCTGTTTCTTTGGTGATTTTATGGTGAACTTTAAGATTCCGGATTTGATTGGTTTGGGAAAACAATCGGCGAGAGGATTTGGGGTGGTGAGGAAAACTGGGAGGTAAAAATGGGGATAACCAAAAAACAAATTGAAAAGCTATCATCTCATAAAAATTATATTGATGGTGACGAAATTTATTATTTAGAACAAGCTGAATTTGTGAAACAAGAGAAAACTGACGGAGTGGAATATTTTTATTTTGAAGTCTATTTGGATGATGAGATTATGTATTCTGTAATAATTAATTCTAAAAACATTTTAGATTCAGAATGCAATTGTAGTTATAATCAAGAAGGAATGATATGGGACATATTGTAACTGGAGGATTTATGATTAAAGATGTCGTGAGAAAAATAAGAAAAATTATGGGAAAGAGGAGGTGATAGGATGATAAATAAATTAAAAATATTGGGTGAATATGTTTTAGAAAATGAAGGTGACACCAATTCATTTGGCTTAAATGTATCATTGAATGAAGCCAATGTTATTGTTTTAGAATTTGTATTAATTGAAGGAAAATGTGAATTTATTGGATTTGATACACTTGAATTTGATCAAACTAAAAACAATAAAATTTTATACAAAAATGCAGGTGGTCAAACTAAATCACCGTTTGCTACATACAATGCTTTTTTTAATAGTAATGAAGAAAATTGTAGAAAAAATATCCAAAAATCATTTAAGAAATTTACTGCAACTCTCAGTAACAACACTGAAATAAATCCTGAATTAAAACCAATTCTTAGATACTTGAAAATTGAAGAAAATATATTTTTGTTGGAAGAAGGAATATTTGAACGATTATCTGTTGAAAAAAGCAATTTGTTCACCATAAAAATCAACAATCTGCATATTGGAGACTCTCCTTTTTTTTATCCAATTCTTGAACATTACAGAAGTTCAAAAGATGAAAAATATTATTCAAAATACAATAAATTATCTATCGGCAAAAATATACAATGCTACACTTGTGGTAAAATTACAGAAAAATTATATGGGTTTTGTGT
>JAOZMQ010000452.1 GCA_029934195.1 Candidatus Cloacimonadota bacterium
AAGAATTTCTTTTTTACGCAGAGAAAGATAAGATTCCGCAAAGAAAGAAAAGAAAAAAAATCTCTTTTAACTTTGCGTTTTTCCCTTTGCGACTTTGCGATAAAAGAATTTCTTTTTTATGCAGAGAAAGATAAGATTCCGCAAAGAAAGAAAAGAAAAAAAATCTCTTTTAACTTTGCGTTTTTCCCTTTGCGATAAAAGAATTTTTTCTAAATTTTCTTTTTTGGTCGCTTCTATGAAGCTGAAAAATAAAAAATTTTCCAATTGATCTTTTTTCATGAACTTCTGTTCTTCAAGGTTAAAAAATTCCTTTTCGTTCAGCTACTATTTAAGAAAAAAAATCATTATAGGAATAATACAAATTCCGAGTAGTAGTGAAAACGAAACTAAAGTTGCAGCAAATCTTTTATCTAAGTTTTCTAATGTTGAAAAAACAAGAGTATTATATCCGACAGGTGCTGTAGAACTAATAATGACTATTATTTTGGGAAGTCCTTCTAATGAAAAAATGGTAGAAAAAAGCAACCCCATTAGAAATCCAAGTCCCATTCGTAAAAAGATGACTGTAGCAACATATTTGATGTTTATGAGTTTAGGGCTGAAATATATTCCGAGCGATAGCATTATCATTGCAATTGTGGAACTACCTAATAAGGAACAAACCTCCGAAATAACTACCGGTAATCTTATATGAAATAAGTTTAATATTATTGCAATTAATAATGCCCAAATAGGTGGAAGATGAAGAAATTTCTTATACATATCTTGATTATTACTGCTATTTCCAAACTTCATTGCAATAAAATAGACAAGAGTAAAAATGAGAAAACTATTTCCAAGGTCAAAAATTGTGGCAAGTGCAAAACCTTCACTTCCGTAAGCGGCAATGAAAAAAGGAAGAGCAAAACCAAGATTCATTATTGATGCTCCGATAATAAAAGTTCCCAATCGCTTTCTGTGGAAATTGAATTTTTTACCTATAAAATGAGAAATAATTAGCATTGAAATAATTTCAATTACAGCAATTATCGGAAGCAAGATATAATCAAATGAAAGAACTACATCCTGAAATGAATTCAGTGTTAGAGCCGGTAAAGAAACGAATAAAACAAGATTCAGAAATTTATCAGCATCCTCTTTTGAGAGAACTTTCAATCTTCTTAAAATTATCCCTAAAACAAAAATTAATAAAACCGGTATTATTTTACTGAAAAAATTATGCATCAATATGTCTCATCAAAAAAATCTTGAATCGAAATTTCTTAATCAAAAATCGTCTCCATTATTTTCTTTTTCAATCCCTCAAAAATTACAGAAGTTGATAATTGGAATTGAAAAATATCCGTTTCTCCAGAAAGATCTACCATTCCTCCAAGATTGAGATTAATAAATTCAGATTTAATCGTAACTCCTGTTGTAATAAGATATTGGTCAATTGAGCTAAAATAAATATAATCAACATCTGTTGGATATACTTCATTTTGACCTGTTGGAATATTTATTTCACCTTCATAAATTCCCGGAACAAACATATAACCCAAACGGTAAATCATCTTTTTATCTTCATATTCAAAACCGGATTTAATTGTTAATCTATCCTCAAATTCACTATTTTGTTGACTACATTGCTCATAATCAAGATCACAAGAAAGAAGGAAATTCCCTAATTTTACAGAAGTCCCTCCAGAAATTATCGCCGGAATTGTAACAGAATACTTCTCATAAGTAAGATCAAAATCACGATTTAGCTGTGGAGTATATGTCAGTCCAAAATTAAAATTTCTCCATTTTGCCATAATCCCCGATTTAAAAGAGAAAAAAAGAGCTTCATCACTGTATTTTCCAAAATTCCAATAATCTCTATTATCGCGGTAAGAATGATAAGAAAGAAAAGTAGTCAAACCAAATCGCAAAAAAGTATATTTATAACTTGAGGTAAAACTATATTGATAAACATTATATGCTGGTTTAACGACATATAATTTTCCTGCCTTTACTTTTTTAGTATAATTATCGAATTTAAGAGTTTTTGGGGTTGAAAATGAAAAACCGAAATTCCATTTTTCTTTATACGGAAAACCAAATCCAACAAAATTCAGAGGATTTGATGACTTATAAATATTTTTACGATTAACATAAGTAGCATCATTATCCCCAGCTCTTGAACTCTCTCTAAAAATATATTCAGCAAATTCATCGGATTCTGATTTCATTGCAAGTTCAATATCAAATCCTGATTGATTCATTTCTAATGAGGCTGGATTTAATAAAGAATTTACAATATTTCCTTTTATAGCAATTCCGGTATGACCTCGTCCAAGTGCAATGGTATTAATATAATTGGTTGAATATTGTCCATAAATACATTGCATAAATTCCGGTGCAGTATAATCAATTCTTGTTGCTGTCAATATGTTACAAATCAGCATAAGAATTGAGCTAATCAATAATAATTTTTTCATATTAATCTCTCTTTTTGTTTTTTTAAATCAGTTCTTGTCAAAATATTTTGCTCAATTTTTTGTTGCATACTCTCTTCCTCTCTTCCAATTTTTTCTCATTTTGAAATTGATTTTACTATTTATTCTCCAGTTTCCTATTTTTATTTTGAATAATATTTGACTTCGAAAATTGTCAATCTTTCTATAGTCTTTTCCTTTTATTGTTTAGTTTTTTCTGCAGGAATTGTTCCTTTTTCTCTTTTGTTCTTATTTTAATCATTATAAATAATCATAAATAATAAACTCGTGTTACCGGCAATCAAAAGTGACACAGAATCGGCAGTTTAAATTGATACAAATTT
>JAOZMQ010000071.1 GCA_029934195.1 Candidatus Cloacimonadota bacterium
ATCCATTAAATTATGCGAAGAGCCAAGGCAATCCACGAAAAAGATCGTGGCATTGCCCACCCATTAACGCCAACTCTAATATTCCCAAAAAATATAATTCTAAATTAAGATTGCCAAAAATTAATGAAAAATTTATTTAGAAAAAATTGTTAATATGGAGTAAAAATGATTGAAAAATTTAAACCAATGAAAGGAGAAGAAATGAAGAAGATTATTCTTGTAGTTTGTATTGTAATATTATTTTCAGTTGCATTGTACAGTGATCCCCCCACAAATGTAGTAATTAATATTGATAGTGATAATTCTGTTTTATCTTGGTCAGAATCACCTAACGCTGATTATTATAATATCTATCGCTCTACAAAACCGGATGCGGATTTTGTTAATATTGATAGTGTTATAGTCACCACTTATATTGACAGTGAAGCTGGGGTTGAGAACAAGTATTTTTATTATGTAACAGCAGAAGAAAATCAAAATACAACCGTAACTGATATTGACGGTAACATGTACCAAACAGTACAAATAGGTAACCAACTTTGGATGGCAGAAAATCTAAAAACAACGCATTACCGAAATGGCGATGCGATACAATATGTGCAACATCAATCTGTGGTGCCAAATGTTTGGCAGTATTTATCTACAGGAGCTTACTGTTATTACAATAATAGCCAATCTAACCAAGATATCTATGGAAATTTATACAATTGGTATGCAGTAAACGATAGCCGAAACATAGCTCCAGAAGGTTGGCACATTCCCACAGATGAAGAGATAAAAGAACTTGAAATGGCTCTTGGAATGAGTGAAAGCACTGCAAATGAAACAGACTGGCGTGGCACAAACGAAGCCAGTAAACTTGCGGACAGAGCAGATTTATGGGCTAATGGAGATTTAGAAAATAACGCAGAATTTGGCACCAGTGGTTTTAGCTTTCTTCCGGGCGGTTATCGTTATTACAATAATGGAGACTACGGCACTATGAGTCACTACGGCCACTTATGGTCTGCTTCCGAGAATGATGGTAGCACCGCTTGGCACCGGAGCTTGAAATACTCTTTCACCGATGTCTACCGGTACGTCGGCGATAAGCGTTTAGGTTATTCTGTCCGTTGCGTGAGGGATTAAATCTTTTTTGAAACCATCGCAATGGACAGTAGAGCTTTCGAATAGGTGATGGCTGATTTGTTTAATGCTGTAAGATCACTATTCACAAGTTTTTCAACCATTGCGAAGGTGATCCAAATAGCAAGAAACGATGAGTTTGCTTTATATCATAAAGAGTATATTATTTTATAAATCTTAAAAAGTGATATACTCTTTCCTGAATGTATAAAGTAACATATTGGAATTTCTGCAAGTTCTTCAAATTGTTGAAGCGTTTTTATTAAACTTCAGAAATTTCAAAAAAATCTTCGGAAGTTTTTACATAAAAGATACTATGGCGTAAAATGACTATGTTAATTTAATACTGAACTAAAGGAAGGAAATTATGAAAAACCTTGGATTAGGAATACAGGAATTATCAGAATTTAAAAAAAGAAATTTAATCTATGTAGATAAGACTAAAATTATTGATAATCTCATTAGTTCTGGTAAATATTATTTTTTATCTCGTCCTCGCCGTTTCGGGAAATCACTATTGGTGAATACAATTAAAGAAATGTTTAAAGGAAACAAAGATTTATTCGTTGATACTTGGATTTATGATAAATGGAATTGGGAAGAGAAAAACCCGATAATAAAAATAAGTTTTTCCAGTCTTGCATATAAAAATTTAGGTTTGGAAAGTGCCTTAGAACAATATTTTGACGAAAAAGCATTTGAATATAATTATAAGTATCGTTTTGCTACGGATTATTCCAGTAAATTCATAGAAATAATTAAGTTTCTTGGAGAGAAAAATAGTGTCGTAATTTTAATAGACGAATACGACAAACCTATAATTGATTTTTTAGATAAAGAATTAGCTGAAATTGCTCAAAAGAATAAAGAGATTCTGAAAAACTTATATTCCGGCATAAAAGATTGTGATAAATATATTAAACTTTTATTTATAACCGGTGTTTCAAAATTTAGTAGAGTTTCAATTTTTAGCGAACTTAATAATCTAAGGGATATAACTATTTCAGAACAATATTCGCAAATAGTTGGTTATACTGAAGAAGAAATAATTAAAAATTATTCGATTTTTCTTAAAAGAATTGAAAAGAAATTCAAAATCAGTAGTGAAAAGTTATTAAAAACTATGAAATTATGGTATAATGGTTATTCTTGGGATGGAGAAAACTTCGTTTATAATCCATTTTCCATATTGAACTTATTTGCAGATGAGAGTTTTAGTAATTATTGGTTCAAATCTGGAACACCAACTTTTTTAACCAAAATGATAAAAGAGCAAAATATTGATATTGAAAAATATGATGCTGATTTAACGGTATATGACTATGCTTTTGATTCTTATGAAATAGAAAATATTGATTTAAATATACTTCTCTTTCAGACTGGATATTTAACAATAAAAGAGAAAATTATCAATCCTGAAGATTTTTCAATAAGTTATAATATTTCTTATCCAAATAAAGAGGTAAGAGATTCTTTTTATAATTTCTTAATTTCAGAATTTACTGAAATTGATAAAACCCAATTTTCTGAAATCATAAAAGATTTGAAAGAAAGTCTTGAAAAAAATAATATTGAACAATTTATAATTATTTTAAAATCACTTTATGCAAATATCCCGTTTGAAATTTTTATGAAGAATGCCGAAAGTTATTATCATACAATAATTTATCTTATATTAAAATTACTCGGAGTAAAAATTTTTGTAGAAAAACATACCAATAAAGGCAGAATTGATGCTATCATTGAAACCAAAAAGTACATTTTTATCATAGAATTTAAGATGGGCAGTATAAACAATGCCCTAAAACAATTGAAAGAGAAAAAATATTATGAGCAGTATTTAAAAGATGAAAGAACGATTTATAATGTCGGTATTGCTTTTGACGAAAAAGAACGAAATATTAAAGAGTATCAAATCAGGACTGTTGAAGAATTATAAATTTATTGATATTGTCTCCTTTAGGTTTACTGCTTATTTAGAACGCTGGCGTTAACAAGCCATTCCACAAGCCAGTTAGGTGCAAAATTTTGGTTGATTCTTCTGAATCAAACGTCAGTTTTTTTTAGTTTGATTTTGCTGGTGGCTCGTGGCAGCTGCCACTCATTAGCGGTAATTCAGGAGGACAATAGTTGGAACACTTAATTGAATCTTTAATTGAAAATTCTAAATCTGATTGATTGGGTGTATTGAAATGCATAATAAACCGATTTTTCCATATCGATATGAAGTATGCACAATTTTAGCTATAAAATAGTTGGGAGCTGTTATTAAAGGCTTACATAATACAAAACTTTGAAGGTGTTCGAGTAGTTAATAAAGACGGAACTTCAAAACCATTTGATGAATGTTTGTCTTTTGTTGCAGCAAAAAATGAAAAAACTTTTAGAGTAACCGAAGAAAATTTAAGAAAAATTTACGAGTTTAGATGTAATATAATTCATTTTTATGATGATCATATTGGTGTTATTCTCTATTCATTATTGCATAAAACAATTCTATTTTACAATAAATTTCTTAAAACAAACTTCAATATTGATCTGACAGAAGAATCAAATCTTATGCTACTTCCAATTGGTTTTAAACCTTTTGCAACACCGATTGACTTTTTAACGAATAAATCTGAGTTAGAAAAAACTTCAGATTCAGTAAGATCATTCATTAAAATCTTCCTTCCCAAAAAACAGGGTCAGTCTTCAATCTGTGAGGTCAAGTGTTCCGAGATTCAAGAAAGCAAAAAAAGAAATTGACACAATTAGTCTCTTGGATACTATGGCACACAAGAATAAGAAACGTTAGAATAATCAAATAAATAATAGGAGGTTTTATGGTTGAAGTCGATTTATTTGTTCTCGGATTCATTTTTGAAAAACCAATGTATGGATATGAGATTTCTCAAAAAATCGAAGAAAGGCGTTTTCGCGTTATTCAAGGTGTGAAAAAAGCATCTATCTACAAATCTTTGAAACGTTTACAAGAAATGAATTTTATTAATGGTGAAATGATTTCTCAAAAAAATCATCCTCCAAAGAAAGTTTTTACCATTAGCGAAAAAGGTTCAATTGAATTTAAGAGGAAAATCAAGAAGGCTCTTTTAGAATATTCTGGGCACCCTATGGGATTTTGGGCATTATTGTGGATTCTTGATAATGCTGTTTCAAGATCAACTTTTAAAAAATCTTTAATAAACAGGAAAAAACGAAATAATCTTCAGATTGAATTATTTCTTGAAAAACATGCTGAATCAATTAAAAACAGTAATAATGGCTCAAAGAAGATTCCATTTTATGGATTTAGATTCATGGAAATGGTACAAAAAATGATTGATAATGAATCACAAACGATTCAAAACATTTTAGATGATTTGGAAAAAGGACTCGGAGAAAATAACTTTATTTCAGAAGAAGAGGAGAACAAACAATGAAACAATTAGCACTATTTCTAACGCTGATATTAATAACTTTTAATATTTTTGCATTAGAATTATCTATCGAGAAAGCAAAAGAATTAGCTTTACAAAACAATAATTCACTTTTATCCGCGAGAGAAGCTTTTAATATTAGCACAATATCTAAAAAAAGAGCTTATTTAAATTTAATTCCCTCAGGAAATTTATCGGGGAATGTTTCGAGTTCAGAACCAAAACCAATGATGATGGGAGTGGATTCTTCAGATTTGGAAGATGTAAATATTTCAGTGAATGCAAGTCTTTCTCAACCTATTTTTAATGGAGGGAAAATCTGGCTCGGAGCAAAAATTCAAACTGATACCGAAAAAATTACAGAGAATCAGTTCAAACAAACTAAAATTTCTTTATTAAATGAGATTGAATCAAAATATTTTCAATGCTTAAAATTAGCTTCTCAAAAAGAAAATGCTGAATTAGATTTAAAAGCATCTCAAAAGCAAAGCAAAATCTCAAAATTAAAATTTGAGAATAATTTAATTTCAAAAGCGGATTATTTAAAATCTCAAACAGCAGAATCAAATAAAAATATTGCTTTGATTCAGCTCCAGAATGCGTACAATATTTCAATTTTAGATTTACAAAATTCAATTGGAATTTTTCAAGATATTAATCTTCAAAAAATTAATTCCGCAAAAATAACTATTGAGGCAAAAAAATATCTATCAATTATTAGTAATGATAAAATATCAAATGAATTATTAAAAATCGGGATTGAGGAAAATCCAACTTATAGAATTTCAAAAATAAGCCAAAATATCAATAAGAAATCTCTCTTGATGAGCTACGGAAATTTTCTTCCAACTCTAAATCTTTCATATTCAAAAAATTGGAATGAAACTATTGATCCGGATAACAATTATGATGAAAGTAGTACAATTGCTCTTTCAACATCTTTCCCAATATTTCCGATTATTGACAATGTGTTAGGAGTTTCTGAAAAAAAACACAATTTGAAAAAATCGGAATATGAGCTAAAATCTATGGAATCTAATCTAAATTTAGGAATAAAATCCGCTTTGCAGAATCTAATTTTATCAGCACAAACAATTAAATCCACAAAACTTTCAAAAGATTTGGCAACTGAAACATACAAACAAATGGAAGAAAGATACAAAAATAATTTAGTTTCATTAACCGATTTAATGGACACTCAAGTCATGTATTTCAATTCTTTAAATCAACATTCAAATTCAATTTATTCTTTTTTAGAAGCTAAAAATAATCTTAAATTTCAAGTAGGATTGGAAAATTTCAATAAAATAGAAAATATAATATTCAATAAAAGGGAGAAAAAATGAGAAATAAGATAATATCAATACTATTGATTGCCATTCTTTTTACAGCTTTTGGTTGTAAAAAACCGGTAAAAAGAAAATCGGAGAGTAACAAAGATGAATTAGTCTCGGTATTTGTACAACAAGTACAACCCCAATCAATTACAGATTATGTGAAATTATCCGGTAGATTGGAAAGTGCAAGTAAAATTGATTTTATGTCAGAAGTAAGTGGAAACATTGAAAAAATCTATAAAAATCTTGGTGATTATGTTGTTGCTGGAGATTCGCTTGGAAGATTAAAAGAAAATGATTTTGTATATAAATTAAAACAAGCAAAATTTTCCCTCAAATCAAGTGAATTGAATTACGAAATTACCACAAATAATAAAGAAATTTCCGAAACACTATTCAAAGAAAACTCAATTTCTTTTATAGAATATAATCAATCGTTAAGTAATTGGAATAATGCAAAAGCAAGTTTAGAAATGGCAAAATCATCTGTGGAAACAGCAAAAAGAAATTATGAAAATTCGATTTTTGTTGCTCCAATTTCCGGCTATATTTCTTATCTTCCGGTATCAAATGGACAACACATTAATATGGGACAACAGATTTGTCGAATTGTACAATTGAAGAAAATGAAAATCAAAACAGGTGTGACAGAATCTGATATAATTTCTCTTAATAAAAATGATGCAGTAAAAATTTATTATGATAAACTGAATTTATATTTAGAAGGTTTTATTAGCGGACTTGGTAAAGATTTGATTCCGGGGAAAAATTCCTATCCAATTGAAATAATAGTTGATAATTCAGACAAAAAACTTCTTCCCGGTATGATTGTTGAAGCAACAATTAAGACTCTTAATCATAAAAAATCTATTCTTTTGCCAGTTGATGCTATTCAAAAATACTTTGATACAAATTATGTATATTGTGCTTCAAATAATATTGCTGTCAAAAAAGAAGTAATTATTTCTAAAGTTATTGATAATAGTGTAATTATTAAATCAGGTCTTGATTTCGGTGAATTAGTTATTGTCTCTGGCACTGACGAATTATCAGACGGAACAAAACTAAAAGTCCAAACTAAATAACGGAGTTCAAGATGTCTATAATAAAACTATCTGTAAATAATTCCGTTTTAGTAAATTTACTTACATTTTTAGTAATTATTTTCGGAATTTTTACAGTTTACAATATGCCAAAAGAAGAAATGCCACCTGTTGACTTTGGAAGTGCAGTTATTGTTGTTATGTATCCGGGAGTTTCACCGGCAGAAATTGAATCTCAAATTGTTAAAATCATTGAAGATGAAATTTCTGATGTCGATGATTTAGACATTATAGAATCAACATGTACAGAAGGAAAAGCAACCATAAATGTAACTTTCAAGCCAAATGCGGATGTTGATGAATGCTGGAATAATTTGAATTCAGAGCTTAATAAAGTAAACGATCTACCGGAAGATGCAATGGATCCGGTAGCTATTAGATTAAATATGAGGGAAATAAACTCAATATGTAGTGTCGCACTATCCGGTGATTTTTCTGAGAATACAATGCGTGGAATTTCTGAGGATTTACAAAATAGATTATTAGATATTGAACAAGTTTCTAAAATAGAAGTTTTTGGAACAAGAGACCGTCAAATATGGATTGAAGGAGATATGAAAAAGCTTGAAGCTTATGGCTTGAATTTAGATGATATTTCCAACGCAATTAAAAGAAGAAATAATAATTTCCCAAATGGAACAATAAAATATGGTTCTGCTGAATTTTTAGTTAGAACGATTGGGGAATTCAATAATGTTGAAGAAATTGGGAACTTGATAATTCGCTCGGATAACTCTGGAAATGCTATAAAAATCAGTGATATGGCAACAGTAAAAGATACTTTAAAAGAGCAAAATGTTCTCTCAAAATTAGATGGGGAAAAATCAGTTACGCTTTCTGTTTATAAAAATGCTGAAGGAAATATAATTGATATTGTTAAAGATATCCGTAAAGAAGTTAAAGCTTTTGCAAAAACAAATCCGGGAATCAGAGCAGTAGTCAGAAATGATGGTTCTATAGAAGTTGAAAAAAGTATGAAAGTTCTTGGGAGTAATGCAGTTCTTGGGATTATTTTGGTTTTCTTTTCTTTATGGGTTTTTATAGGATGGAGAAATGCTTTTCTTGCAGCTTGGGGTATTCCATTTAGTTTCTTATTATCCTTTATTTTGATGAATTTACTTGGAATAACAATAAATAATCTGAGTTTGTTTGCGTTAATTTTGGTTTTGGGAATGATTGTCGATGATGCTATTGTAGTATTAGAAAATGTTCACCGATATTTAGAAATGGGATATTCACCAAAAGAAGCAACTATCAAAGGAGCAAAAGAGATTATGTTTCCGGTTATTGCTGCTGTTTTAACCACTATTGCTGCTTTTTTACCAATGTTGATGATGGAAGGTATGATGGGAAAATTTATGCAGATATTCCCAATTGTTATCACTGTGGCATTATTTTCATCTTTGTTAGAAGCGTTGGTTGTTTTACCATCTCATATTTCAGAAATGGCAAAACCAATTAATACTAAAACTCATAAAATATCACCCATCCAAACAAAAATTACAGCAATTTATAAAAAGATACTCAAAGTAGCTTTAGGACATCGAGGTCTGACTATTTCATTAGTTATTATTGCTATGATTTTGAGCGGAATGGTTGTTGTTTTTCAATTGATACCTTTTCAATTTTTCCCTCAGCACACACCAAAAACTCTAAAAATTCAGCTAACAACCCCGATTGGAACAGAATTAAATCAAACAAATAATGTTGTTGAACAAATTGAGAATTATATCCAAAATATGAAAGAGAAGAAGGATATTGAATCTGTAGTTTCAACTGTAGGTCAAATGATTGTACAGCATAGGTGGGAGGAAGCTTCATCAAATGCAGAACTTAGAATGGATTTTATTGATGCTGATGAAATGACATATTCTCTTTTTGAAATAAAAAGAAGTTTGAGAAAATTTATGGATAAAATTCCAGAAGTAACTTCCTATAAATTTAAGCTTTCTAAAAGCGGACCTCCAACCGGTGAAGATATTGAGATAAGAATAAAAGGAGATAATTTATCTACATTAGAAGAATCCAGCGAATATATTGGAAATATTCTGGAGGAAATTCCCGGAGTTACAGATATTGCAAATACTTTTTCAAAAGGAAAAGATGAACTGAGAATTATCCCAAACTATGAGAAATTAGCACTTTACGGTATTTCAACATCTCAAATTGCATCAGCGGTGAGAATAGCTATTTATGGCTCAACAGTCTCAACTTTTAGAGGTGGAGATTTAGATGAATATGATATTATTGTCAGACAGAAAAATGAAGATATTGAGCAACTTGCAGATCTTCAAAATCTAAAAATTAGAATAATGACAGGAGATCTTATTCCATTAAAAGATTTGGCAAAATTAGAGCAGGTTGAAGGTATTTCAGAGATTTCTCATCGTGATAGAAAAAGAATTGTAACAATATCAGCAGATGTTACCAGTTATCAAAAAAATGGAAAATTAATTAAGCAAACTCCTACAAATGTGACAAATTTACTTTTTGGAAATAAAATTAAAAATATTGAAGGAAAATTAAACTCTTTCAATAAAAAATTTCCTGGATATATAATTGAAGAGGGTGGTCAAGCTGAAGAACAAAAGAAAACTTATACTTCTTTGGGATTTGCTTTTCTTGTTGCTCTTTTCTTAGTTTATAGCATTTTAGCGACTCAATTTAAATCTTATGTTCAACCTTTAATTGTAATGGTGACAATTCCTTTTGCATTTATTGGAGTAATTTTTGGATTACTTGTAACACAACTTCCTTTTTCATTGAATACTATGATTTCTGTTCTTGCACTTGTTGGAGTGGTGGTCAATGATTCACTCGTACTTGTTGATTTTGTGAATAAAGAACGCGAAAATGGAATTGATAGATGGCACTCATTAATTAATGCCGGTTCAATACGATTACGTCCGATTTTACTTACTTCGATTACAACAATTTTTGGAATGATGCCAATGATAGTTTCAACTTCATCAGCTACCCAAGATTGGAAACCAATGGCTGTAAGTATTTCATTTGGATTAGCCTTTGCCACTATTTTAACACTAATTGTTATTCCAGTAATTTATTCTTTAGTAGATTCTCTATTTGGGAAATTAGGAATTACAAGATTCAAATCTCATATTTCATTTAAAGAAGCAATGAAAAAAAGTTAATAATGTAATCTTGTTTGAACCCTATACTTGATGTTTCGTCTTCGCTTAAGTATTGGTAAGAACTAAACTTTACAAGTCAGTTAAGAATTATGGTTTTATTCAGGCATTATAATTGCAAATATCACGGTTGCTGAGCTTGCCTAAGTATATATTGATATTTTATACTTTTATAACGCAGAATAAATTCATAATTCAATGCTGATTTGTATCTGTTATTTCTTGAGCTGTGACTTAGTACATGCACCCAAAAAAAACAGGATTTGATAAAATAATTTATATAGTATCTGAACGAAAACTAACTTTTTCTAAATTTTCTTTTTTTGTCGCTACTC
>JAOZMQ010000072.1 GCA_029934195.1 Candidatus Cloacimonadota bacterium
CACGATTTTTACTTTTTTATTTTTGATGTTTGAATTTTTAAAATCCTTTATGTAATTTGGAAAAAAGAAATCAGATTCTTTGGTTACAAAAAAAGCAGATTTCAAATTACTTTTTCCAAATCGGAAACAACTCGCTTCTAAATTTTCAGCAAAATCTAAAGTTTTATAATTTGTAAAATCAAAGATATGAACAGAAGTTTCACCATAATTATTTCCTTTAGTATAAGAAAGATATTTGCCATCATAAGACCAATCAAGATCATACAAGCTAACATTTATATCATTGTTATCCGTTACTTTAAAAATGTTGTATTCTATCTCATGAATTGAAGAATCATATCTGAAATCTACAAGAAAGATATTGTTTCTTTTTTCATAATTTGCTACAAAACAGAACATTTTACTAAAAGGTGCCCATGCAATATTATTAAAATGCTTGGATGTATTATTAGTAAATTGATTATCATTAGAATCAAAAATTTTTTTCATATTACGGGTAATAAGATTTATTAAATTTATGGAATAATGATATTCTTCTTTTGTTCCGGTTTTAATAAAATCTCTAACTATAAAAACTTCATACTCTCCATCTGGAGAAATTGTAGGAGCAATAACGTTTATATAATTTTCATCTTTTTGAGTGTTATTTTTGGAAATTTTCCAAGACATAAGTTCATTTTCAAAATCATAATCATTTTCTTCTTTATTGCAAACAGATTCAATTGATTTGTGTAAATCTGTGATTTTGTCGAGATTTTCATTGTATCTCGGTGCAAATATCTTATTTGAAGATTTCAACCCTTTTGGTTTAGTATTATTCATCATTTTTATTACTTTATTACCTGAACATCCAAATAGTAATCCAATTAAAATGTACGGTAAGATTAGATAACTCTTTTTCATAAAAAACTCCTATTATTTTAGTTTAATTTTTCTTTCCATTTTTGTCTTTCAGATTTAAATGGACTTGTAGTTGATTTGCCTGCATTTACAAGAGGAGAAAATGATGCGTTTGACCACGTTCTTTTTGCCAAACTTTTATATTTATTGTCTCCTGTTTTTTCATAAATAACTTGATAGCATTTTGCAAGATAACATGCTCCTTCTTGCAAATCATATTTTTTCCCTGCTGAAAGACCTGTTTTATCTTTCTTTAACTTTTTTTCTTCTATAGATTTCTGCAAAATAGGAAGACAAGTATTTATCATAAACTGTCCCATTTCTTGATCTTGCATAAAATTGTAAGAATATTCAAAATACCCTTTCCCTGCATTTTTAAAAGCAATACTAAGTTCTAAATGATCATCCATAAATTCTGTAGCATCTGTTAAATAATGCTGTAATTTTCGGTACAGAGTCTGAGCCAATTCTTTATCACCTCCACTTGATAACTTCATTATTTTTTCTGAACTAATAAATAATAGTTTTGAATAAGCTTCAGAATATGTTTTATCGATTCTTATAACTTCCTCTAATTTTATTTGAGCTTCATTAAGCAAATCATTTCCTTCATTGTTGATAAAAATATATTCGGAAAGAATAGCATTTGCTTCTCTATACAAGGTTTCAGCCTGTTCGTTGGAGAATCTAAAGACAAGATTAGAATTGCTATAATTTTTTGGATTGATACTTTTCTTAATAGCAAGTCTTTGAGGTGGCTTTGCATCAACAACAGCAAGTGAAGCATCAATAAAAGGAATTGTTTTTGGAGCAGTTCCAATATAAAGATTGTCGATGTAGATTTTAGTATCTGGTAATGTGGATTTAATTCTCACAACATCAATATCTAATTTTATGACTGTTATATTTGCAGGATCATTATTATAAGGTATTACTTTAACATTTTGATTGACTGTTTGTTGATAATCATTAATTACAAAATTGACACGTAATTTATAGTTCCCAATTTTCAAGTCTTCGATTCTTGTTGCACTTTCAAGCTTATTTCCGCCTAACCAAATTTGAGTATTAAGTAATAAATTAGCATCTAATTCCGGTTCAAACTGGATTATACCTTTTGAAACTTCAGCATTATAATGAATAGTTTTTTCAAAAGCATCAATTGTTATTTTGGTGATAAAATCATTAAAACCATATTTTGTAATTTTTATATCATAAGTTTCTCCATATTTCAGGCTTGCTATATCTGTATCCGGTGTAGTAGCCGAAATAGGTTTTTCATTGTTACCCACAAATATTTTTGCTTTTTTAGGTGTGTTTTTGATAATTAAATGTACATCAAGAGCTTTAGGTTTGTAAGTAATATTAAATTCATCCTTTTTACTGAAATCAACAATTTCTTCTACTGTTTTAAAACCAAAAGCTTCAAATCTTAAAGTTCGAATCGTGTTGTCTGCATATCCTTTTTGAAAGATACTTTCCAATTTAATTTTTTCGGAGTTATTAATGGTAAAAGTTGCATCAATTAAATTTGGATTATCAATTGTAATCTTATACTTCATATTTAATTGTGGTTTGAAAATGAACTCTTGTACTGGATTTGTATCATCAAGAATAAATGATTTTTTTACTTCAATATATTTTTCTTGGTCATTTTTAATAATTAGCTCAATAGTTTGCGGTTTAATTGAAGAATAAACATAATTGTTATCTAAATGCGAAATTAGCTTATTATTAATAAAAAGATTTACATCAACTTTTTCCGGATTTTGAATTGTTACAGTATAAGTTAGAGGGTTAAAAGTTACTTCAGCACCGCTATTTGTTTTATCAATATTAACTTCTTGCTGAAATGTTGCTCTTCCTTTTGTTTTGATTGTTAGAATATATGAACCTGCTTTTTTTAATTTGATCGTAATTGATTCTTTTCCTTTAAGATTTGCTTTTTTATCTCCATCTAAATATATTTTCCCTTTCAATTTTTGGGGATTTAAGACAACAATACTAAAAGCACTCCCGACAGATTTTGTCTGTTTAACAACCGGTTTTTGTTCTTGAACAGAAGTTTTTGTTGCCGGAATTGCTGTTTTTGCTGACGTTTTCTTTTTTGCTGTCTTTTTAGGTTTTGACTTTTCTGTTTTCTTTGTTGATTGTTTTTTGGGTTTTGATATTTTTTCTTTAGGCTGAGTATCATTTTTTACAATTTCATTTGAAACTTCTTCTTTAGATTTATCAGAATTTATCATTTTATAGCTGATAAAACCTAACATACCAACAATAAGAATAAGTATAAAATAAACCAAATATGGTGTTTTTTTCTTCTGTTTATTTTCTCTTTCTTCTGGAATAACAACTGTCTTTTCTTTTGGGGGCTTTTCCTTTTTCTTTGGAATTACCACTTCTTCTTCTTTTTCTTCAATTTGTGATTTAATTTGCTCTTGTTGAATTTTTTGGGGAATAATTGGTTGGATATCTTTCATCATTGGAACCATTTGAAAGTTAATAAAAGCACCAATTATATTTTTGTAGTTATTATTAATAATATAGTTCTCTTGAATAAAAGCATCTAAATCTTTTTGCAGTTCTGTAATATTTTGGTATCTATCTCGAGGGTCAAATTCTGTTGCTTTTTTGATAATTCGATTCAGAGTAGGATGAATCTCATCTGTCATTAATTCTTGAAATGATTTCTGTGATTTATGCTTTATTATTTGTGTATGAGATTGTTTTTCGTAACCAGTTTTCCCTGAAATTAGTTTATAAAGAGTAATTCCAAGAGCATAGATGTCAGTTTGTTTTGAACTTCTTTCGCCATCAATCTGTTCTGGTGCCATGTATTTTAAGGAGCCTAAAATTACACCTGAAGAAGAATCATCAAAGCTTTGAGAAGAAGTAGATAATCCAAAATCCATAATCATTACTTCGCCATCATTCTTCAGCATAAGATTTTCTGGTTTAATATCTCCGTGGATAACTCCGTTCAATGTTTGCCCTTCAAATTGTAATTTTGCATTATGAGCGTATTGCAATGCTTCTGAAACCCGACTAATAATAAGTGCGGAAATTATTTCAGGATATTTTTCTCCTGCAAGACATTTTCCATCAACAAAATCCATAATTATAAACAATTTTTCATCTTCAATATCGGCATCATAAACTTTCACGATATTTGGAAAATTTAATTGAGATGTAATATTTACTTCTGTTTGATAGTTCTTAACAAATTCTTTATTTGAGCAATATTGTGGGTGAATTATTTTCATTGCCCGATAAATTTTAAGATGTGAGTCGAATACTTTATAAACTTCACCTTGTCCGCCCTCACCAATTTTAATTCTTTTAGTAAATCTTTTTTTTGATCCGGAATCAATTTTATCTTTTTTTCTTCTTATAAATTCCGTACCAACATAATCATCATATTTATCATTAGACATCATACCTCCTAAGTATGCAAGTTCAATTATGTCCTTATCTCTTTAATTTTTTTAATTTCTCTGGAAGAGCTGGATTTCCAAAATCATCTTCTTCTGAATAAACATTATACACTTTTAGTTTAATTCCATGTTTTACTTCAACATCACCAAGTTCATGAAAAACTGATTTATGCCAAGCATCAATATTTTCTAAAGCATCATAGATTGGTCTATTAGCGATAATGTGATTTCCATCTCCAATATCCATTGCTCTCGCTGCCATATTGACACCACTGCCTGCAATATTAATATTTTGATTAATATCTCTGTATCGAAAAACATTTCCCACATTGATTCCATATCGGACATCTAATCCATTATCCCTGACTGTTTTTTGAATATTCATACAAATACTGATTGCTTTGATATAAGTTCTACCAGTGAGAGCAATAATGCAACCATCACCTGTTGGAAGAAATACAGCGTCATCCGTATAAGAACTTTCAGTAAGACATTCATGAATATCTTTCTGTAATTGCTTAATCATTATTTTTTGTTGACGATCAGTATATTGAGAATATTTTACAATATCCATAATAATGACGACGAACATTTGTCCACCTTCATCGCTGATATCGGTTTTACTATAATGTTTTAAAAACTTTTGTAGTGTCTTAACTTCTAATTGCGTGACGTTATTTTTTAAAAGTTGCTCAGTACAAAAATCACAAATTTCATTATTAGAAGTTGAAGTTTTTTTATCAAAAAAGCAACCACAATTAGTATGCAAAAGATATTTTTTTATATGTATTTGAACCATTGTTCTCATTATTCTGTATCGTAACATTTCTATTGCTGATTCATTTTTAATATTAATAATACCAATTCCTTCAGATCTTGAAAAATGTGTGCTAACACTATTCTCTGTTTCTTTTGCATAAGTTTTTATATCTGTTAGAGTAAGTAGATAGTCTGTTTTATCTTCAATTTCATCCTTTATAGGTAGAACAATATCTTGATAGAAATCTACTATCTCCATTGATGAGTTAGATTTGATCTCTTCATCATCAAATTGTAAAATATTAAAAACAAAAAGATTTTGCTCACTATTTAATTGATCACAGAGGCTTTTTATAAGCGATAATTTAATTTTTCTGAGAACACATAAAATGGTTACTTTTTTCATTTCTCACACCTTATCAACGATTTATTTGATTTATACAAGATAGTTGGATTTTGATTTCTACTATGAATTCTTTTTGCAAAATAAGGGACATTTTCTGTTAAATAATCTTTCATTTCTTTGAACTCAATATTATTGTCTCCATTCAAATCCGCTAAATTAGAAAGACCTTTTAGGAAAAAATACGTAAAAATTGAATGCTTCTTTTCTGGATACCAAGAAGCAATTTCATTTGAAGAACATGCGGTTAGTATTAGACTTGATTCTTTGGTCACGATTGGATTTTCCACTGTAAAGAAAATTGGAGAAGCATTGTTAATAATCATTCCGTTATTTGTACCTCCACTAAAGCAGGCATCAATAACCACTGTGATTGATTTTGCATCTATTTTTGCTAAATTATCATAAAGAGTCGTCAATGAATAACAGGTTAATTTAAAGTTATCCGGTGATGCATCTGAAGGCACTAAATATCCTTGTTTACTGTTTACATCAGGCACGCCATGTCCGCTGTAATAGATAAAAATATCAGAAATATTTGGTTTAACATAATGATACAATTTTCCTTTATAGTCTGTTTTCTCACCAAAAATTTCGATAAAATCAATCTTTCTTAAATTTGAGCCGTATATAATATTTTTTTCACTAAAACCAAACGCATTAATTAGATACTTTTTAACAGATTGGGCATCATTAATTGCATATTCAGCAGCATTAATATCGGGGTTATCATATCCATAATTTCCAATAACAACAGCAACTGCATCTTCATTTTTTTGATTGTATTTTGGAATATTAGAATCAATATCAGCAATAAGATGATCACCGGAACTTTTATCCGGATTAACTACAAAACGTTGGGTTTTAACTATTTGTTTATTTGCTTTCAGGTCTAAAGGAAAGCTGGAATTATAATTCTTTGAAAGAATGTTTATGTTTATAGGAATATCATCAGAAACTTGATCATTAACAAAAAAACTGAATTTAATATCACGAGGATTGATTAATGAAATATCACTAAACTCATATTCTATTTTAGTGTCTCCAGCCCAATAAACATGATCCCCTTTATTTAAATATGCAGTAGCATTAAAAATGGTTCCTCCATCATTAAAAATTCTAACTTCAATATCAACAATTTCTTTAGTCTCGATTATTCCATTATTATTGGAATCTTTTGCAATAGTCTCAATTCGTATTTGTGGATCTTCAGCTTCCGATGTTTGAAAAAGGATTTCAACAGGTGGCGGATTAAAGCCATTTGTTTCTGTTATTTCAAATTTAATATGACAATTATCTTGAGGAAGATCAGATTTTCCTTTTATAGCAAATGAAACAATTGCTTCGTCATAAGCCGGAATGGAAATAATATTAATTCTATCTGTAAAGATAAAATAATCATTATATCGGTCGGCAATCATGTTTACATTGACATCAAAAGCTGTTCCTTCACCTGAATTATAAATTTTTACAATAATCTCAGCATTCTCATCAGATTCTAAAATAAAATTTCCATTACTATCTTTGAATTCTGTTGTACAATTTAAATCTGGTGGTAATGAAGATGAAAAATTAATAGAGTTTCCATCAAGACATTTATAAGTTCCACCATTTCTACATTCAATCAATAAGCTATTAATTACCATAGTTGATGAAGAATCATATCTTACTTCTTTATAAAACAATTGTTCTTTAAGATTGGTTTTAAATTCTCTCGCTTTATTGGGAGATATTTTGAATTGAAAAATTGAATCATGAACTTTTATTGGAAATGTTTCTGTATTGATATTATATTTCTGAAGCTCGAAATTAAATAATGGTAAAACAAACATCTTTTCAGTTAATTTTTGAATTTTAATTGAATACAAATTTTTTAGTGCACTTAATTCTCTATCAAGTTTTTTTAGAATTGATCTCTCAAAATTTTCCTGTTTTTTTACTCTATCTTTATAATCAGATTCAGACTCAAACTCATCCCGTTCAGGTTGAAAATCACTTGCAAAAAGTTCCATTTTTGATGATTTAATTAATTGTTCTTTTTTTGAGATAGCTTCTTTTTTCATTTTATTGATTTCATCTTTAATGCTAAATTGTAAAATATCAGATATTATTAAATTTCCATCATCATCAATAATAAATAATTCATCTTTTGATGGTATAAGATCAAAATCAATAATTTCATTTTCAGAGCAGGATAATTGGATAAGACTATCCTCTTCTTTTGGATTTACAAAAGCAATATCTCCATTTTCTAAGCCTACAATTAGATAAATTCCTTCATAATGGGAAATTAAAGAAGATATTTCTGTACCAACTTCAATTTCCTTTTTCAATTTAAATGATGGTAATTCAAATTGTTTTATTACACCGTCTGAAGTTCCAACAAACAACTCATCTGAATTTGGAGTAAGGCATAAACAAGTAATATCACTTTCAAACGTTTTAAATTCTTTTATCACTTTACTCGAAGAAATATCTGTCATCAACAATTGATTATCTTCAGAATATGAAATAATACTCTTATTTCTTTCACAAAATTCTACTTGTGGAATCCATTCAGAATGAACGAGATAATTGTTTACGCACGATCCATTCGGAATATACCATTTCTTTATTTTTTTATCAGCACTACTTGAATAAAAATATTTATTATCATTATCTAATGATAAAGAATAAACCCATGAATTATGACCTACAAATGATCTAATAATTGAAAAATTATCCGCATTAATAAGATTAATTGAGAAATCACTTGAAGCTGTAAGCAATTGAGAATCATTTGTGATAATAATTTCATTAATTTTCTTCTCATGAATTGAAGAATTTAGTGTGATCGTTTTTTCATTGAGATCAAAAAGTTGAATTTCACCCAACTCATTTCCAAGATAAATTTTATTTGTGATTTTATCAATTGCTATACAAGAAAATGATCCATTGATTTCAAACTTTTTACCAAGAGCTGAATCATTAATACTTGATGAAAACAATGTGCAAAAAATAAAACTTAAAAAAATAAATAAAATTAATGTACTTTTTATATTAATAATTCCTTCCTCGCATTTAAAACTACTTTTTTTATTCAGTTCACTTACAAATTACTGCAATATCGTAAAATAATAGCAAAAAAAATATTATTTATTTCATTCTATTGAACAGAAAAAATAAATAAGATCTCCCTAAAAAAACAAATCTTAAAAACTTAAAAATTTATGTCAATTCATTTAATTTATTTATTTTGAGGTCAGGAGTTCTGAAATTATTTCTTTTCCAACTCATAAAGATTTCATTACTCTTCTGGTAATTTATCTCAGAGAAAATGATGTAAAAAGTGGATAAGTATTGAAAAATTGGATAATCTAACCGAATTTTGTGTTTTTATGGAATTGAAAGAAACTTGGTTACTTTTATTATTTTGTTGGAAGAAGCGAGGAAAAAAATGGCACGCCTGAGAGGACTCGAACCCCCAACCCTCTGATCCGAAGTCAGATGCTCTATCCAATTGAGCTACAGGCGCTTCTTAATGGCAAAATATTTTTGTAGATATTATTGTCTATTTTTTTTTAATATTTTATTAGACAATAAATTCATAATTTAAAATGTAGTGCCAAATATTAAAAAAAAGGAGTTTCTTGTGAAGAAATATTTTTTTCTCTTAATCGCAATATTAAGCATCTTGTCTTTATTCTCGGAATCTGCAGAAAATAAAACAGAAGAAGAGAGGGATTTTTTTAGCGAATATATTGAGAACCCAAACCAGAACACATTTATCTCTGGAATCAATGAATATTACAAAGATGTTAGTAGTAATCCAGATAATTTTCAACTTCAAATAATGATAGCAAATCTATTAAAAATGGAGATTGATCGAATAGTAGAAAATCTTACTGATAATAAATCAACTATCGATAATAGGATTCAATTCCAATTGGCAAATTTACTATTGGAATTGAAAGATTATGATTTGGCGATAAATATCTATGAAAAATTGAATACTGATTTCCCAAAATGGTCTTGTGCATTTCGCCATAAAGGGGAAGCTTATTTTAAGAAAGGTGAACTCAAAAATGCTGAAATTGCACTTAAAGATGCGATAAGAACAAGAATAGAACATTATGATGCATACATTATGTTAGCGGATGTCCAAAAAGAAATGGGGAAATACTCGGAAGCTTATGCTACTTTTAACACTGGAATGAGCTATAAAGGAAAAGATATTGAGGATCCTGAGGAAGAAGTTTCATCTCTTGAGGAAAGTTTTCTTAAGCTTGAGTTGCTAAAATTAAATAATCTTGAAAAAGAATACCAAGAGCTTAAGAAACACTTGTTGAAAATTGCTCCTACGGATAAGCGATGGGTAAAATTTAATTAATCTTGATGAAATTTTAACCAATATCATACAGATATATTATAAAACAATCTTTCTGCATATCAGCTGATATGCAGATTTTTTTATAAGTCTCAAATAATCCATAAAACCTATTACATAACGCTAAAGCATTGACTACAAAGCAAAAATTAAATATTTTTCCAATTAATCTTTTCTACATGATCTTCAGTCTTTCATGGTTGAAAAATCCTTTTCGTTCAGATACAATATCGCCGTTTTAGTACAAAATTAATAAATCTGAAACAATCCTAAATACCATTTGAGTAAGGAATTTCCAATTATAACAAAAATAAAACTACCAATAACCAAAAAAGGTCCAAAAGGAAATTCTTTTTTTCTGTCATGATTTATTAAAACAAGCAGAATTAACGCAATAACAGAAGATGAAAAAATTGTGAAAGCAGTACCGAAAGGACCAAGAAAAGCTCCAATTGCAGTAATATATTTAATATCTCCCCATCCCATTCCATTGCGTTTCAAAATTTTTTCATAATATATTGCGATCAGGAAGAATACTGAAAAACCTGG
>JAOZMQ010000453.1 GCA_029934195.1 Candidatus Cloacimonadota bacterium
AGTGGTTAAAACAGGAAACAAAGGAGAAAAAATGGAAAAAATTAAACAAAAAATTGAAGAACTAAAAAAACTGAAACCAAATATGTTTGAAAAAGATTATCTTTTAACTTGGGAAAAGTCTGATGATGATATAAAAGCAATTTTATTAGTTGCAGAAATTTTGAAAGAAATGCATAAAGAAAATATTTCAACAAAAATATTTGAGAGTGGTCTCGCTATTTCAAATTTTAGAGATAATTCAACAAGAACAAGATACAGTTTTTCGTCAGCTTCAAACGCTTTGGGTTTATCTATTCACGATTTAGATGAAGGGAAATCTCAAATTGCGCATGGTGAAACTGTTCGAGAAACAGCAAATATGCTTTCATTCCTTACTGATGTAATCGGAATTCGTGATGATATTTTTTTACATGAAGGTCATACTTATATGGAATTGGTAGCAAAAAGTGTACAAGAAGGAATTGATAAAAAAATCCTACACAAAAGACCGACTTTGGTAAATTTACAATCAGATATTGATCATCCAACTCAGTCAATGGCTGATCTTGCAAAATTGAAAGACCATTTTGGAAGCTTGGAAAACTTGAGAGGAAAGAAGATTGCAATGACTTGGGCATTTTCTCCAAGTTATGGGAAACCACTTTCTGTTGCTCAAGGTATGATTGGTTTGATGACAAGATTCGGTGCTGAAGTAGTTCTATCTCATCCCAAAGGTTATGAACTTTTGCCAGAGGTTTTAGAAATTGCAGAGAAACAAGCAAAAGCAAGTGGCGGGAAATTCTATGTAACAAATTCTATGGAAGAAGCTTTCACTAATGCAGATGTTGTGTGTCCAAAATCATGGGCTTCGATGGAAGTAATGATAAAAAGACCTCCGTTATTACACGCAAGCGATACCAAAGGATTGGCAGAGTTGGAAAAAGTAGCTCTATCTGAAAATGCAAATTACAAAGATTGGGAATGTGATGAAGCTAAAATGAATCTAACAAATAATGCTCTTTATATGCATCCGCTTCCTGCTGATATTTCAGGTGTTAGCTGTAAAGAAGGTGAAGTCTCTGAAAAAGTTTTCAATGATAATTTATATGATACTTACACACAAGCAAGTTGGAAACCATTTATTATAGAATCTGTAATTTTCTTACAAAAAATCAAGGATTCTGCTACAAAATTAGATGATATGTTAACTAAAAATAAGAAAAGATTAGAATTTTAAAAAAAGGAGAATTAAAATGATAAAACACACAAAAGAAGAAATACTTGCGAACACAATACAACGATGTAAAGAAAGAAATATTGTTCTTCCAACTTACGAACAACTAAGAAACCCAGAGCTGATTCCAGAGAAAATCAGAGAAGAATTAAACACTATCGGAATGTGGGATTTGAACTCATTAAATCTATTTAGATTAACTTGGAAAAATGAACCAAGATTTGATGGCGGAGGATTTGGAAAAGTAAATTTTATCGAAATTCCAAAAGAAATTAGTGGCGTAAATGCTAGAATTATGGTTTTAGTTGGCAAATATTTCCCAACCGGTTCTCATAAAGTAGGTGCTACTTTTGGTCCTCTTGTAGAAAAATTAGTTCATGGAGAATTTGATCCTACAACCCAAAAAGCTCTTTGGCCTTCTACCGGAAACTATTGTCGTGGAGGAGCTTACGACTCATACCTTCTTGGTTGTGAATCTATTGCAGTTTTACCAGAAGAAATGAGTCAAGAAAGATTTGATTGGTTACACGAAGTAGGAGCGGAAGTTTTTGCAACTCCTGGAAGTGAGAGTAATGTTAAAGAAATCTATGACAAAGCAAAAGAACTTCTTCATGAACGTGGAGACGGTATTGTCAATCTTAATCAATTTAGTGAAATCGGAAATGCTGTTTGGCATTATGCAGTAACCGGTCCAGCAATGGAAGAAGTTTTCAATCAAGAAAAAAATGAAAATGATACTTTTGCAGGTTTATTCTTAACTCAAGGTTCAGCTGGAACTCTTGGTAGTGCTGAATATCTTCGTGAAGTTTATCCAACTTTCAAAGTATGTGCAGGTGAAGCTTTACAATGTCCTACTTTACTTTTGAATGGTTATGGTGCTCATAGAATCGAAGGTATTGGTGATAAACATGTTCCATGGATTCATAACATCAAAAATATGGACATGGTTGCCGCTATTGATGATCAACCGAATATAGATATAATGAGATTGTTTAATTCAGAAAACGGTCATAAATATCTTTTAGAAAAAGGTGTTTCTCAAGAATTAGTTGATAAATTAGATCTTTTAGGAATTTCATCGATAGCTAACATAATGGGTTGTATCAAAATGGCAAAGTATTATGAAATGACAAGCGATAAAGTTCTTTTTACTGTAGCTACAGATTCTATGGAAATGTATAAATCCAGAGTAAAAGAAGAACTTGAAAAACATGGAGAATTTACTCATGAAGATGCGGCGGTAGTTTACAATCGTGACTTAATGGGAATTGGAATTGATCATATGATTGAAATGAATTATTATGAAAAGAAAAGAATGCATAATCTTAAATACTTTACTTGGATCGAACAACAAGGTAAATCGGTAGAAGAACTTGACGCTCAATGGTATGATGAAAACTATTGGAAAAATCAGTTTGGAAAAGTAAAGGAATGGGATGAAAAAATTACAGCTTTCAATACAGAAACCGGTTTGTTAAAAAAATACGAATAATTTGTAAAAGAGTCATCTGCGGGTGGCTTATATTTTGAAGATTTTTTCGCAAAGACGCAAAGGAAAGAACGCAAAGGT
>JAOZMQ010000073.1 GCA_029934195.1 Candidatus Cloacimonadota bacterium
TGACAGGCTGCTCTTTTATAATTATTTTTGTCTGCATAACACCCCGATCAGGGGTGTTATACAGTTTCCGTATAACATGCTGCTGGGGGTATTATACAGCTTCAGTATAATTCCAGGCTGCTTTGGGGCCAAGTGCAATAAATTGTTAGCTGGCTCAGACCATTATTCTTAAAATTATACGGGCTGTTGTGCCAATCTGGCTGACTGAATAATATTGGCATATTGAACCAACTTGTCATTTTGCAACCCGGACCTGTTTTTATGAACAAATCTGGTCACAGAGTTGGCTATATGTTCAAATAACAGTTCCACAGCCAACTTTTGCAGTAATAATCCCCATGCTCGGTGGCTATGATTTGCCACGCGATTGGCACCATTAAAATTGGATTGCGTACAGACAACTCACTGAGGGCCGAGGTGGCAATGTAAAGTTCATTCCCCAGTGCCAATTGGCCCAAAAGGTCATCCGGCAGGGCACTGTAGTCGATATCACAGTCATCCGACATCATTATCTCTTCCGCATTCATAAGTTACTCCTGACTTTCAGATCTGTCAGACATAAAAATCACGGTTGCCAAATACTTCCGTCCACCTTTCTTTGCTTTCATATCACATAATTTCAATTGGTTAGCTTGATCCGATCTCATTTCCTGACATTTCCCTACCAGTTGTCCGAACAGAACCAACTAAGCCCCAACTGTTTTTTGACATCTGCCATCGGGACTCGTTTTCCATTACTCTGACGTTCTGCCAAAAACGCCATCAGCGCCTTATTTTCTGATGTCGCCTTAACTTCCTGTTCAAAATCATCACTGTCACCAACATCAAAACCTTGCCAGCCTTCAAGTGACAGCAATACGAACTGCTGACCATGTGCCGTTTGTAAAATCAGACCTTCCTCCTGAACCATTCTGAACAGGTCAGAATGGAATTTCTGCTCTGCCGGAATTGTTACCACTCTCATAAATCCCTCCGTTTGCCTCGCACAAGCAACTGACTGCCTTTTTTGAAGCCGACAGCCTCAATACTGACAATTTCGACATCCCGCTCCACATTATATAAAACACTCGGAACTTTCCAATCCGCAGTTCCCACTCAGCGACATCATTGGGGCGCATCCGAAAACGATTACGGGTTTCAAGGGTCGGCTCATGTCTGAGTTGGGTGTCAATGCCCGAAATGATTGTCTGCTGCTCGAATTTTCTGAACGATTTCAGGTCTTCAATCGCTTCTGATGCAAATTCAATGTCGTACATACGAAATATTATCTCTCATTTTCTGTCTGATGATAAAAAAAACACTCCCCTCATTATACCTGACAGCGGCCTTGTGGAAATTCTGAAATTCTGGAAAATCCTGGGGACAAAATTCTGGAAAATCCTGAAATTAATTCTGTAATTCTGAATTCTACAATTCTGGGACACAATACTTAATTCAATTCCAGCGAATTCTTATGAAATTAAGTATTGTGTCCCCAGAATTATATACTTTCTTTTACGATTTGCGACTTGCCTGTACCACAGCTTTTTTGTTGCCACAGTCAGTATTCAGTACATGAACATACGCTTTTCATCCTATATCGCTCTTTTTGGCCCCGAAAAAGCGATTATGGCCCTATTTTAGAGGCAAAACCGACATGTTTTTTCTTTAATATATGACAATTAGCTTGGTCCGACCCAATTCTCGCACTGCGCTTTGTTAAAAACCAATTACCAGTTTTCTTTAAAATACTTCCTTTTTTCAATATTAGACAAAACTTTTGTACAAGATTCCCAATCAATATTGGAAACATTTTGATTATATCTAACCTCAAAAGGATTTTTGTCCGGCACATTATCTATGATTTTTTTAGCTTCTTCTATCTCACCTTGTGCAATCTGAATCCAAACATCTTCCAGAACATCAGGTAACTGACCAAAAATGTTTGTTATGTTGCGAAGCCTTTCCGATAGTAAATCGTGGACTCTGTCTTCCACAGAATCTTTATATCTCATATTGAAAATGTGAACGGTATCATTCACTTGACCAATTCTTTGAATACGTCCTTTTCTCTGTTCTAATCTTGTGGGATTCCAGGGTAAGTCAAGATTTATTAATGTTCCGAGTGCTTGTAAGTTAAGACCTTCCGAAGCGGAATCTGTCCCGACAAGAATTTTGTATTTATGAGATTTTACTCCGGCTTTGATTGAATCTTTATATTCTTTTTTAAAATCTCCATTCAAAAAGACACCTGATTTATCTCCTCCAGCGTAAAGAGCAATGAAAGTAGATGGGATTTCGGAAGAAAGTTTCTCTGCAACCCAAAAAGCGGTATCATAGTATTGAGAAAAAATTATTACCCCTTTGTCTTTCCAGCCGTCCTTTAAAAGCTCAACTGTTTTTAGAAATTTTGGGTCGGTTGCCTGATTCGATTCTAATGCAGAAACAAACGAATTTAAGAGTCTCTTCTCTTCGCTTGTCAGATTTTTCAATTCGCTTTGTTTAGTCTCTTCTATTTCTTCTTCATTTTCGTTTTCATCAGAAAAATTATTGAATCCATCTCCCCATTCTTTCAGCATTTTCTGCCCTGTTCTTTTTCCGGCTTCGAGAGATGAACCGATACGTTTCAAAAGAAGTGTTCTGAAAAATCCTGCGCTTTTGACTCTCTGCCCCACAAGTTTACAAAATTCCTCTGCTGTTTCATAAGCTTCTTTCATATATCCGGTTAGAATCAAAGATTCATCTTCGTTTTCTCCGTGGAGTTCGAGATTGATTCTCTGAAGATAAGGTTCACCGGTAATCGGGTCTATCTCTTTTTCAAGATAAGCTCTTTCTCTGCGGATAACGTGACGAATGAAAGGATTGTATTTTTGGAAAAAATTATTGGATAATAAAACTTTTACTTTATGTTGTTCCGTTGCATTTAAATGCGTAAATAATTCCTGACACACAAATTGCTTATCTTTCATTCTTAATCTATTTCTTAAAACTGAAAAATTTGGATTTTCTTCTTTTGGAGGAAAAGGATTTCTCATCCAATCCCAACTTTCAGACAATTCTGTATTTATTGCTTTTTCACCTGTTATCAATTCAACGCTTTCTGAAATTCTGTTATTCTTACGCCAAATAGATGATTGCGAGCCCAAAACACTGTCATTTTTTTGTGATAAAACATTCAACAAATCCCATAATTCAATCGGATAAAGCTGTATCGGTGTTGCTGTTGCTAAAAGCATACTGTGTGTTTTCCTGGAAAATTTTATCAAGAACGAATAAAGATTATTCATATCCGCCGATTGATTTTCTTTCCCTTTGCCCAGATTTCTTCTGCGAGATCGATGAACTTCATCCACAATCACGCATTCATATTCTTTACTCAACAAATAGTCAGCAGTTTCAGAACCGGATGAAAATAACCCTTGTGATACAATACCAATCCTTCGAGGACATTTGACTATCTCATATCTTCCTTTATTCGGATATTTTATTTCATTTTCATCAATCCACTGACGACCGTCCCAAACTGCCGACGGCAGATCAAGAAGAACATTCATCTCGTCCTGCCATTGCCAAACCAAAGTTTTCGGAACAATAATCAAAACAGGCTTTTCTCCGTAAAGAGCCATTAATTGAGCACTCATCGCCAACTGAATCGTTTTTCCCAAACCAACTTGATCCGCCAAAACATATCTTGCTCCATAACTCTTCTTATGATCTCGAAATGCCAAATCAACAAAATATTTCTGATGCTCCCACAATCCAAGTTGTTCTCGATAAACAGGGGATTCCACCGCAACCGCGGCAGCTTCGCTATCTTCTTTTTTCCATTTTGCAACTTCGTCAACCTCTACCCGTTCAGAAATTCGTTTTATATCTTCGATTATAAAATTGCTCAAATCCCTTGCTGTTATATCGTTCCACAGACTGTCAAATTCTTCTTGTACCCAATTTACAGCTTCATCAGAATCATCTTCCCAAGCTAATTCATAATTGATTTTCCAGGCTGTTTTCGATTCATTTACACTGCCGAGAAAAGCAGTTTTTTCTCCTTTTTCCAATGTGATAACTCCGGCTTTGCCGTGAATTAAACCAAACTGGTCATTGGGTAAAACTCTTACTTCCAGTTTCCCCGATTTTAAAAATTCATAAAGTCTTTTAAATCGAAAATTTGCATTTTCCAATTCTTCCGGTTTGCTTGCGCACCATTCTTTTCTCATTGAAGCATTGGCGAGTTTGGCTGTGCGAACATCTTCCGCTAAAAGCTCAGAATTACAGACTATCCGAATTATGCCTGAAACAGATTCCAATGATTCGCCTGCCACTTCAAAAATCGAACTCCTGAAAAATCCCGCAATCCGGTCATAGGATTTGGCGTTCTTCAATCTTTTATTCAGAAGGGAATCCGAGATAGATTCCCTTCTTGATGAAAAGCGATTTATCATTTATCTAAACCCCTTCGTTTTTCAATGCCTCTTTCAATAACTTTGCAAAATGCGCTGGATTGTGCCAGTTTTCCAAGTTACTTGCATATTCTGCCTTTGATATAAAATCCAATAACTCTATCTTCATTTTTTTATTATTCTTATCGGAATTTTTTTTATTCTTATCTGGCAAAGCCTTTTTAAGATAATGAATCCCTTTTCTGGTTGATTCGCTTTTACTTGTTTCGTAAATACCTACAAACACCATTCTCAAAACAGTAGAACCGAAACCATCCGTGTCCAAAAATCTCATTTTATAATCTATCGGTGTTTTAAGTTTTACTTTATTCGCAGTTAAATCAGCAAACATTTCTTTGTAGTCGCTTACCCCAAAACCTCTTGCCAGTTCCTGAAATGCTGAATTTCTTCTTTCTCCGTTCATTTCCAATTCCAAAGCTCGAATAAAAAAGCGTTCTTCTTTTTTTAAATCCTGCCAAATCAATTTATCAAATCCTTCCGGTATCAGATAATCATAGGCAATGCGAACCGCTTTTCGCAAAAGATTTTCCACAGGATTTTCTTCATCCGACGAATCTCTGTCTTTATTCAACCAATAATGCAAATCAATTTGATCTATTTCTTTGCAATTAGTGATGACCTTTAATGCAGAAGCATAAGAAGCCAAAAGATAATCTGCATCCGTAAAGTTTGGCTCTTCTTTGTCATCCAAAACCCGCATTGAATCAATCATTCCGATAACTTCTTTTTTGATTTCATCATAAAGCTCATCCTGAAAAGCCAGTTCATTTGATGTTTGTTTTCTCAACACCAAAAGCACTGTTCCCTTAACGTAATTGCCGGATTTCAAACCGCCCGATTCTGTTTCTGTGGCTATATTCCAAGCAGCTGTTACTCGCAGACCTGATCCCCATAAAATATAGGTTAGATCTGCCCAAACACTAACATCCTGATGGGTAAACATTACCACTTGTATTCCGTTATCCTGCATATTCTTTGACAGGTTTGAATAGATTTCCACCATGCTTTCATTAAAGGCTTTACCAGTTCCCTTGACAGCCAAAGCTCTTTTGGAGTCCGCATACCAATGAGGGAAGATTTTCTGCAATTGCTTCGCATCCCAAGCCAGGAAAAATTCCGATAACTCGTGATAATTGATAGCATCCGCATAAGGCGGGTCGGTTATCCATAAATCACATTTTGCATAAAGATGACGTGAATCTTTTGTTATTATAGTGTTGCTTGTATCAATTTTAAAATTATTGATATTAAAAAACCACGCATTCCCAATATCTAAAATGCCTCTACATCCATTATTAAATAATGTGTTTAAAGCTTGATTGGAAAATACATCTACCACTTTCTCAACGCCTGAACCAGCATTCCATCGTGCCAATTTACAATCAAAATTTGATAACCTATTCATCCCCAACAATCCAACAACCTTTTCTTTTTCTGTTTTGGCATATTTTTCAATAACCTGCATAAACAAACCGTGAATGAGCAGTTGACGAGGATTGAAAAGCTGATGCCAATATTGCCAGCCTCTTGTTCTTATCGGTTCATCAGTTTTAGCTCCTTCTTCAATTCTCATTTCCGGTAAGAATCCTTTGTTTTGCCAGTCTTCAAAGCGTTCTTGTAAAAGTTTAATTACTTTGTTTTCACTTTGTAACTCTTGCTCACTTGGCGTTTGAAAGTATCTTTTTTTTCTTTCATTTCCTTTTTTATCAATATATTTTCCTACAAAACGAATAGCATATAGTCTTTCCTGAAATATATCATCGGGTCGTGGTAAGAATTCATTTTTTTTCCATTTTCTTAACCCATAAATTGTTTTGCCATTTGAATCTTTGCTGTCCTTTCTAATTGAAGAAATTGGGGTTTTCTTTTGGCAATGAGGACAATACATTTCACCCTTTTTTATAGTAATTTTCTGTTCAGCATCTATAAATTGTTCTTTGGTTGCTCCTTGAACGACTTCAACATCGAAACCGTCAATATAATTATCTTTAAGAATTGCAACAGTTTTTGTGCCTTTGCCAATTATCCAAGACGGAGCTAAGGGAACTTTGTATCCGCATTCAGGGCAAATAGTTTCATTGCAATAAAGATATGAATCAGCTCTATGTCCTTTTTCATTATGTTCAATTTCCCATTCTGTAACTTGTTTATCAACTTCATCATATACTTTGTGCTGGAATTCTCGTATTTTTTCTATTTCTTCATCAGATGAACCAGCAATATTTAAAGAAGCCCAAGTTAGAAGAGACGCAATCGGATTCAAGTCAGAAGCAAAAACATCTGCACCCATTCTTCCCGCTTCAAAAGGAATTGAACCACCTCCGGAAAAAGCATCTCCGATGCGTGGTTTTTTCCCGAATTTTCTTTCGCCAAGCTCTTGAATCAGTTCTTGAAGATTCTTTACTTTTGTATTGAGATGTTCGTTGATTTCTTTCCAGGCATTTTCAGAAGGCACAACTTCTTCCGGTCTTAGGCAGAGAGTTAATTTTCCATCATAAGAAGTATTTCGGAAAAGTTTAAGATGGAGTTCATTTTTGTCTTGTTGAGAAAGTCCGCTTTTGAAAGCGGGTATAAATTCATCATTTTCGCTTTTAAAATATTTATCTTTTTCGCTTTCTTTTGTATTTTCAAAGAGCTGCTTTGTTGTCAGATTTTTATTTTTTCTTAGGATTAAACCTTCGTCATCCATTGTCATAATTTTGAGGAAGATTTCCATATCTTTTTTAGGGTTGTCGGTTGTGGGCATTAATACGCCGAGAATCGTTGCCCGAACGAGGACAAGTGGTTTTCTTCCCCACCATTTGCCAAGACCGGTTAATGTTTGCCCAAGATTCGCTTTTCTTTCTTTATAGCTTTCTTTGGAAAGTTTAGAAACCGGAAATTGAGTTTCGATAAAGGATTTATTTAAGGTCATTGTTTCTCCATTTTTATTCGTCGTTCAGTCTGGCGTAAATAGTCATTTGTTTCATTTTTTCATCGACAGGATTGTCCGTAAGGGCATAGCGGATAGCAATTCTCCAGCCTCGTTTATTGTTGTAGTAGCCAGTGCTGGCGTTTGCCATTGTAAAGAGCCACCAACGTTCTTCTGGAGAAAGTCCAAGCCAATTTTTTAGTGCCATGTTAATCAAAGCGGGGTCGGAGTCTTCAATAGCCCAGAGCAACAGGACGAGTTCTTTACCGAGAAGACGTTCGATGACATTCTCTCCGATTTTGAATCTGCCGATGATGGTATCATTTTTTTGCAGTCTTTGGTTGAATTCTTTTTCCACCACATTTTTTACAGCATCCCATTTTTTTCTATTGATGATAACTTTTATATTTTTTTCAACGAGTTCTGATTTTTGTTCCTTCTGGTCATTATCCCATTTAAAGCGTTCATAAACAACAACATTATTTTCTTTTCCTCTTGGTAAAAACAATAGAAAATGATGTTTTGTTTCTTTCGGAATAAAACCAAAACCGATTGCTTTTAGTTTTGCCAAGAGTAACTCCTACTGGATAATTTTGTTTTTGTATTCATCAACAGTCTGTTTTTGTTTGGAAACGTATTGTTCAAAAAGATTTCCGTCCGGAAAAGAAACATTGTTGAATGTGGCAGTTACATCATATGATTTATTTGCAAAGAATCTATTAATTAGCTGATTAAGTTCATCGGTTACGTCTTGCATTTTCTCTATTTGAAATTCTCCAGAAGAAAGCGACATAAATCCTTTTCCGTTTCTTTCTTGAATTGTGAAATCAATACCTTGAACAAACACTTTAAATTGTGCATAATCTTCGAGAAGCGAAAAGGTTTCTTTGCTGCTGTTCGTTGTTTGAGCATCTCGCAATTTTACCGGTTTATCTTTTTGAATAGAGAAAGATTTAATTTCGATTTTGTGTTGAAGAGGTTCTGAAAATACGCCTTTTTTTTCATTCACCGCGACAGCTTGGATGATTTTGGTATCTTCTGTAATTTCAAATGGTTCAATATATTTCCCGCCATTATTGGAAGGGTTTGAGCCATCTGTTGAATAACGGATTTCAACATCATTTGATGTAGCTTCGAGTTGAAAATACCGCTTTCCGTCTTTATCAAATGTTTTGTATTTTACGGAAACATTATTTGTCCATTTATACTGTTGTCCGGTCGTGTTTTTTTCTTTGGAATCAACGCATAAGAAGGAAATTTTCAGTTCTTTGGTTTTAAAACCTGACAGGTCTTTTACTTGAGAAGAGGCTGTTGTTGCATCATCATCGATTTCGTAATATACAATATCTCCGTTAATGGGATTAATTTTCAGAGTGACTTCACCAGTTGAGTCATCTCTATGGCTTTCAATGACATTTACGGAAGTTTCGGGAGCAGGCGGTTCTTTATCAAGGTAACCGCCTTCTTCAATCCAATCACCGTTTCGGAGACAATATTTTTTCAGATCCTCCAAAGCATCGGGTTTGTGCCATTGCCACGAAGTTTCCGTTGCAACTCTTTCCAAAATGTGATTCCAGGTCATTCTTTGTTGAGTAAAGATTCGTGTTTCAAATTTTCTTTTTATTTTTGTTGGTTCAATATCGGTAGTAAATTTCATTTCTTCAGTCAGGACTTTTTTAATTTGGTTTTCCGCGTCAAAATGATTACCGACAAATTCCATTTTGAAGTCTTGTTTTTCCAAACCATCTTTTTTAGGGAAATACAGGGTTACAAAAGCTTCTCTAATATTTGAGAAAAGTTGATTTGAAATCTTGTCATACAAATCTTTAGCCTGAATCAGTTCACTGTCACCGGCAGCGACATTTTCTTCATTTTCCAGTTGTTTAATAATATTTTCAATAGCTTTGTAAGATTTCGTGATTTCAATCAGGTTATCCATTGCAACACGTTGTCCTGTCAGAAACATAATTCTATTTTTATAAGAAGTTTCGTCATAGAATTTTTTGATACTTTCCTGCAAGCCAAGATTATCTTTTTGATTATTTGGTTCTGTCAGAATCAATGATACTTTATTCTTTTTAAGATCAATTTCTTCAATTGACGGGAATATATAAAGGTCTTGATAGCAGTCTTTTTCAGAAGGTTTGAATTTATCGTTAAGCAAAGCTTTTATATGCAGTTTTGCTTGTTCGTAAGAAAAACCCCGCACTTCATCGTCAAGTTTGGCATTCACATTTTGCACTTTTCGGAAATAGAGTCTGCTATCTCTATCAAAGAACAGATACCAGGCACGAAGTTTCAATTCATCCATACTTTTCGTAAGATTGGTAATATTTCTACCGGGTGCGCAAATATAAGCAATAGTCTCATTCATAGTCAAACCAACAATTGAGCCGGTGACTTTTGAAAGAGAAGCAATAAAAACCAATTTTGACAGGTCTTGAATATCTGTTGATTGTGTAGGTTTGTCGAGTTGCTCTGCAATAGCTGATCCGTGAGATGCGATGTCGTGACTTACAGCATTCGTAAGTTCAGGTTTTATTTGTTTGACAATTGTGTTCATCTCGCTGTCATTTAAATCAATATCGTACGGATTAATCAAGAAACGCTTTTCAGCTAAACCGCCTTCGTTGAATAAACCTTTTACCATTGCTCTGGTTAAACGAATGAAACCACGAGTTTGTTGGAATCCTGCGTTCTCTTTAAATCTTGCAAATAGGTCTCTTGTTGCCGGATGGAAAGGATAAGAAGCTCGGATACCAGAAGCAATGTTATCAGGATTTTCGTCTGTATATCTCATTTCTTTAGCATCTTTAACAGCTTTTTGATATTCGTTAGCTATTTCATTGATTTCTTTTTCTGTGGCAATTTCAGAGAATAATCTGGTACGTAAAATATTATACAAGTCGTCAGTATTAGAAGCAACCGGTTCAATATTCGTTGAGGAGCGGTTTATTTCATTCCCAAGGTCTTCAAAAAGACCCTTAATAACACTTGAACCCTGGAGATAGGCAGCTTCAAGATCTGAAACTATCAGACAAACATTGTGCA
>JAOZMQ010000074.1 GCA_029934195.1 Candidatus Cloacimonadota bacterium
AATCAAGCTACAGAGTAGCGACATTTAGAAAAAGTTAGTTTTCGTTCAAGTACTACTTAAACGAAAAGAATAAATTCTTATTGAAATCTTATTCTTAATGGATAAAATAGAGAAAAATTTAAAATCATTCAATATTTGTAATTTTTCGCTATTTTTGCGTCTATTATTTATTCTCTTAAATCCGCGTAACTCTGCATAAATGTGGCTTACCCTTTTTCGTTCAGGTACTAAATAATTTTCCCATTTTTTATTACAATTTCTACATTATTAGAACCAAAATGATATGGTAAGAATTGATATGACGGCATATCCATAATTAAAATATCTGCTTTTTTCCCTTTTTCTAAACTACCAACAACATCTTGTCTTTCGATTGCACAAGCAGCATTAAATGTTGATGCAACTATTGCTTCAGCTGGAGTCATTCCCATTTGAAGACATGCTAATGAAATAACCATTTGCATAGAATCGCAATTACAACTTCCGGGATTGTAATCTGTCGCTAAAGCAACGGGAAGACCGGCATTAATCATTTGCCTTGCTCTTGCGTAAGTTTTTGCTCTCAAACTAAATAACGTTCCTGGCAATAATGTCGCAATGACTCCATTATCTCGTAAAGAAAAGATTCCTTTATCAGAAGTTGCTCCAAGATGATCTGCTGAAATTGCTCCGATTTCACCTGCTAATTCTGCACCTCCAATTGGTTCAATCTCATCAGCATGCATTTTCAATTTGAACCCTAATTTTTTAGCGTGTAAAAGAATATCTCGCGATTGTTCAATATTGTAAACATGTGCTTCTGTAAAAATATCACAATATTCAGCTAACTTAGAACTCATTATCTCTGGCATCATTTCCTCTTTTAAAATACGAATATATTCTTCTCTATTATCTTTATATTCAATAGGAAATTCATGTGCTCCCATAAATGTGGGAATAATATCAATTGGTAATGTCTCTGAAAGTCTTTTGATTACTCGTAACATTTTCAATTCGCTTTCGGTATTAAGTCCATAACCACTTTTGGCTTCAAGAGTTGTAACTCCATAAGGAATCATTTTCTTAATTCTTTTTAATGATAGCTCGAATAATTTATCTTCAGAGCTTTCTCTTACTCCTTTGATACTTGAACGAATTCCACCACCACTTTGAGAAATCTCGACATAAGATTTTCCTTTTATTCGCATCTCAAATTCGTTTTCTCGTGTATCTAAAAAAACAGGGTGGGTGTGAGGGTCAATAAATCCCGGCATGACAATTTTGTCAGTTGCATCAATAATTTTTTTTGAAGAAAATTTTTCAGAGATGTCTTTGCTTACTCCAACTGAAAATATTTTACCATCTTTTATTGCAATTGCACCATCTTTAATTATTGACAATTCATTCATTTCTTTCCCAGATCGTGGCTTTAATGATCCTTTAATTGTTAATAATTCCTTCGCATTTGTTATTATTAAATCAACTTGCATTCTAATCTCTCCATAATTTTTTCTTTAAAAGGTTCTTAGCATAATTTAATGTCAAGGATTTTCAAAATTCTCCTTTTTTACTATAAAACAAGACTGTTCTCCTTTTACTTTTTTTGATAAATTACCTGTTTGAAGAAATAAATTTGTGATCGTAAACATTTACATGGCTATCAAAAAACAACTTTAAGGAACGGAAATAATTACTTGCAGTTAGCTTTAATTGATAAAATTTATGAGTTCAATGAATTAAATCTTGCATCTAAAGAATCATTTAAAAAAGGAAATTTAAAAAATATTACTAATTTGATACAAGTCAAAGGCTATACTCTTAACACCTAACTCATTAATATAAAAGAAGTTATTCTTTTTTACTGCAAATTCTTGGTTAGTGTCAAATTAGCAAATGAAATCAATAAAGTAATTTAGCTGATTTTTTTATTGACAGAAATAATATGAAAATTGAGGTTCAAAATATTAAACTTAGGTGGTAAATATGTATAGCTACATTGAGCTAAAAAGTTTTTATACTGAATTATTGGATTTATGCAGTGATTTAGATGAAAAAAATATTGCCGATTATTGTCCAATTCTATTGAAAATGGATCAAATGAAAGAATTATTTAATGATGCTGACAGAAAAAAGATAGAGAATCCTTTTAAAGTCATTGCAGATAATATTGAGAAATTAATTCTATCCGACATAGATCCTATTGATGAGCCTGAGATTCTATATAATGAAATTTATGAATCTTGTGACGAATTATCTACTGTATTAGATGCTTCCTTTGAGGAAATACCAGATAAGGAGATAATCTCTGATGATAATAGCGAAGAGGTTACTACTACTATTGTCAATGACCTTCCTGAATGGATTCAAAAATTTGAAAAATCACTCCCGAATTTTAAAGAATATTCATATAAAGATTTGGGTAATATTTTAAATGATTGGGAATTATTCAAAAATAGTTTAGAAGAAATTGATCGTAAAAATATTAGTAATCCATATAATTTAATTATTGAATTAATTTCTAGTATAATTTTACAGGATATTGAACCGATAGAATCTGAAGTTGTATATCGAAATATTGAAAAATCATTTTTCCTTATCAAAAATTATTTTGTTTCTACTGAGAAAAAAGAAGCCATTGTATTAGATGAAATTAATAAAAAGCCAACAGAACCTGATAATACAGAAGATCCAGAAAAGACTGAAACTTCAGTAATTGCTAAGCAAGATGATGAAAATTTTTCTGAGGAAGATGATGCCATTTTCCAAGATTTTCTTCAAGAGATTAATGAATATACTGAAGTTTTAGAGTCTGAAGTTATCAATCTTGAGCAAAATCCAACTGACAAAGAGATTATCAATAATGTATTTAGACCTTTTCATACTCTAAAAGGGGTCTCCGGTTTTATGGGAATGAAAAAATTAAATGCTATTTCTCATGAAACTGAAACTTTATTGGATTTGGCTCGTAATGAAAAAATTGCTATCAGCTCAAGTATTATTCAATGTATTTTACTTTCTGTTGATACTATAAAAGACATTGTAGCAAATTTAGATACTCAGACAAGAAAAGAAAATATTAGTGATAAAAAATTTAATGAAATTATTAATTCTGTACAAAAATTGGTTATTGATTCTCAATCAACGACGCCAAGCCAACCTTTTCAACCAGTCCAACTGTCTCAATCTGTTCAATCCCCATCTCAACCAGTTCAATCCTCATCTCAACCAATTGCAGAAAAAAGTCGCAAAATTAAAACTAATCAAGTAAAAGTTAAGACAGAGAAACTTGATTATTTAATAGATATGGTCGGAGAATTAGTTATCAATTCAAATCTTATTCGAGAGGATCAAAATATTCTTGCGATTAATGATCAAATCTTTTTAACTAAATTTGCTCAATTAAATAGGGTTGTCAGTGAACTTCAAAAAGCTTCGACTTCTCTTAGAATGATGCCAATAGCCAATACTTTCCAAAAAATGAAACGTGTTGTTCGTGATTATACACATTCTACCGGAAAGAAAATGGAATTAGTTTTTGTTGGAGAAGATACAGAAATTGATAAAAATATTGTTGATAGCCTTTATGATCCGTTAGTGCATATGATTAGAAATTCTTGCGATCATGGAATTGAAGATGAAGAAACAAGAATAGCGTCAGGTAAAAATCAACAAGGAACTATTACTTTAAAAGCTTATCACAAAGGAAATAGTATAAATATTGATGTTATTGATGATGGAAAAGGTTTGGATAAACAGATTTTATATATGAAAGGTATTGAAAAAGATTTGTTTGATGAAAATGAAAATCTGAGCGATGATGATATTTATCGAATCATTTTTCATCCGGGATTTTCTACCTGCGATAAAATTACAAAAGTTTCCGGTCGAGGAGTTGGAATGGATGTTGTAAATCAAGCTGTCAAATCTCTTGGCGGTAGAATCGACATCCTAACAGAAAAAGGGAAAGGTAGTACTTTTAGAATGATACTTCCACTTACTTTAGCAATTATTGACGGAATGTTAATTCGTGTTGGCTCTGAATTATTTATTTTACCGGTTGTTTCTGTTCAACGTTCAGTACAAGTTGACGGGGAAATGATTAATAATATTGTCGGTCAAGGTTCAACCTTGAAACTACAAAATAAATTGATTCCAATTGTGAAAATTTATGAGTTATTCAATATTGAAAATCCTGTTACAGATTTTACAAAAGCAATTTTAATTATAGTTTCAAATGGACGCAAAAGATTTGCTTTAATGGCAGACGCTTTGGTTGGAATTCAGGATGTTGTTATCAAAAGTCTTGGAGAAAAATTTGTTAATCTTGATGGTATTTCAGGAGCCACAATTCTTGGTGATGGTAGAGTTGGATTAATTTTAGATATTAATAGTTTAGAAAATTTGGTTAATAATCAAGAAAAGAATCAAAATCAGAGGAAGACATAATCTCTATTATTAGTAAACTTAATAAAGAAATGAAATTTTGGAGTTGAAAAAAATGTTTTCAGGAAATTTACCTACAAAAAAATATATGCTTAAATCTGGCTATCTTGTTGTTAATAAAACAAGATTTCTTGTTTATGGTGTTTTAGGCTCTGGTCTTTTTCTTGCACTATGGGACCAGAAGCATTGTTATTCTGGTTGCTGTTCATTTCAATATCCAACTACTTTGCTCTCTCACAAATATACAACAAATTATGGTAATGTCGCGATCAGACACCTAATAAAAAAAATGCAATCAGAAGGATCAAATATTGATGATCTCAAAGCACATATACTCGGATGTGGTGAAAAAAAAAATAATAAATTTGGTGACAAAAATTTGCAAATTGCAAAAAAAATTCTAAAGAAAAAATCAATTGAAATTCTTTCTTGTGATACTGGTGGTAAAATGGGGCGTAAATTCGTCTATGATACATTTGCCGGACAATATATTACAATGAAAGTTCATGAAATTAGAGAATCAGATTGGTATCCTTATAATAAATTACCAAGAAAGAATTAGATTTTTTAATTTATATTTGGATATTTAACAAGTTAAGTAAAACTTGTATGGAGGAATATGCCAAAATATCAAATAGTAAATATCGCTGATTTTAAAGTTAGTTCAGATTCAGAAGATATTTTAGTAACCTATTCTCTCGGTTCATGTATAGCGGTAGTGTTATATGATCCATATTTAAAACATGGTGCTATGATACACATAATGCTTCCGGATTCTACAATAATGAGAGGAAGATCTACCACGATTAATAAATCTAAATTTGTCGATACAGGTATTCCGCTTCTTTTTAAAGCAATGTTTAAAGAAGGCTCTAAGAGAAATAATATTATTACCAAAGTAATTGGAGGTAGTAATGTTATTGATAAAAGTAACTTTTTTAATATTGGAGAAAGAAACTATACAGCTGTAAGAAAAATGCTATGGCGAAATAATATTATGATAAAAAGCGAAGATATTGGTGGTTCAAAAAGTAGAACTGTAAAACTTTTTTTAGATTCAGGAAAAGTAATTATTAGCAATGCTACAGAGGAGTATGAGGTATGATACAAATAAAGGAAATTCTAGAAAAAATTGATTACCTACAACCTTTTAGCAAAATTGCTCAAAAAGCAATTTCTATTCTTTATTCAGATGATTTTACGATCAATGAATTATCAGAATTAATAGAAAAAGATGTTGCCTTAACTGTAAATATTTTGAAGGTAGTAAATTCAGCGGCTTATATTAAAACTCGGGAAATTACTAATTTGCATTCAGCTATAAATATGTTGGGAAAAAAAACAATGGTCTCAATCATAATGATGTCAGCTTCTGAAAAATATTTTTCCGATAAAATGGAAGGTTACGAATTTTTTCAAGGTGAAATATGGGAACATTCTCTTGCTGTTGCAGTTATCAGTTTGGAGTTAAGTAAATATGAATCTGGAATAAATAAAGATACACTTTATACTGCAGCATTACTTCATGATATTGGGAAAATTGTACTTAGTCAATTTGTTTCGGATGAATATAAAAAAATTAACGATCTTGTTTTTAATCAGAATAAGGATTTTATTTCTGCTGAAAAAAAAGTTCTTGGTTTTACTCACCCTATAGTTGGTGCTGCAATTCTAAAAAAATGGAATTTTTCTCCGAATATTATTGAGGTTGCAAAATTTCATCAAAGTCCAAATTTATCTGATAATCCTTATGTGCATTTGGTTTCTTTTGCGGATTATATTTCCTTCCTTATGGGAGTTTCTTCACAAAAAGATGGATTAGCATATACCGGTTATAATTTTGTTCTAAAAAAATACAATATAAAAAACAATGAATTAGAATTAATTATTGCAGAAACATCTGATAAAGTAAAAAATCTAATTGATAGTTTAAAAAAATAGGAGTCGAGATGAGTTATAATATTTTAGTACTGGATGATTCTCGTTCCATGCGGAAAGTATTAATAAAATCCATAAAAATGTGTAATATAGGAGAAGTTTCATTCTATCAAGCAATTAATGGATTAGAAGGATTAGAAATACTAAAAGATATCTGGGTTGATATGATCTTCTCTGATATCAATATGCCAGAAATGGATGGTTTTACTTTTGTCCAAAATGTCCGGAAAAATGATGTCTTTGAAAAGACACCGATAATAATTATTACATCTGAGACAAGGCAAGATACCATTAACGAGAAATTGAACGGTATGATAGAAGGAATTATTCTTAAACCGTTTAGACCTGAAGAAATAAAATTATTCTTAACAGAACATTTACATTTGGAGGAAAATACCGATGACGAAGATTCAGACTTTGAAGGATTTGATTTCTAATATTTTAAAAAAGATGTTTTTCCTAAATGAAGAAACAGCCCCTGATAAATTTATGGAAACGTTTTTTTATTCAACAGAAATTACAGATAATAACTTTCATATATTATTATTATTCTCTGATAAATTAGCTTGTGAAATAACTGAAAATTTTCTTGGTTTTGAAGATTATGATCAAGAAGATGTTTTAGATTGCTTACAGGAAGTTGTAAATATGATTACAGGTAATTTTATTGGTATTTGTTTTCCAGAACATGACAAATTATTGCCTTTTCCCACAAGCTCAATTTGTGATACAAGTACCTTATCTGTTGAAGAATATGAATCGGATTACCTTTTTTATCATCTTCAACCATTAAAAATTCTTTATAAAGAAATAAAATAAAGTAGAGAGATCTTATGCCTAAAATTAAAGTTCTTATTGTTGATGATAGTGCTATCGTAAGAAATGTTTTAAAAAGAGCAATTAATAATGAAAGGGATATGGAAGTAGTTGGTACAGCCCCTGATCCTTATATTGCGAGAGACAAAATAGTCAAACTTAAACCGGATGTTATGACTCTTGATGTTGAAATGCCAAAAATGGATGGTATAACATTTCTTAGTAAAGTTATGCACTATTTCCCTATTCCAACGATTATTGTAAGCTCTATTACTCAAAGAGGTTGTAGCACAAGCGTAAAAGCTTTTGAGTTAGGAGCTATAGAAGTCATTCCTAAACCATCTGAAAAATATTCAATTCAATCAATCGAAAGAAAGTTAGTTCATGCGGTTCGAGCTGCTGCAAATGCAAAAATTGAAAAAATTGAAAAAAAGAAGGTGATTAAGTATCAAAAAGCAATTTCTATAGAAAAATCAAATAAAATCTTGGCAATTGGTGCATCTACCGGAGGAACGGAAGCTATAAAAAATGTTTTGATTAAGCTTCCTGCAAATACACCCGGAACGGTAATTGTTCAGCACATGCCTCCATATTTTACTAATGCTTTTGCAAAAAGATTAGATTCAATTTGTGCTATGGAAGTTCGTGAAGCTGTTGATGGTGATTTAATTTTACCCGGAGTTGCTTTGATTGCTCCGGGAGATTATCATATGGTTATCCGCTATGAAGGAGCAAAAAAGTTTGTAAGAGTGAAAAAAGGACCTCAGGTTTGGCATCAAAGACCGGCTGTTGATATTCTTTTCAAATCAGTTGCTAAATATGCTGGGAAATATGCAGTTGGAGTTTTGCTCACAGGAATGGGAAAAGATGGAGGAGAAGGCTTAAAATTAATGCGAGATGCTGGAGCTAAAACAATCGCCCAAAATCAAGAGACTTGTGTTGTCTTTGGTATGCCGAAAGTAGCTATTGAGCTTGGAGGTGCTGATTTTATAGAACCAATAGAAGGTATTGCAAAAAAAATAGCATTACTTTTATAATTATTTGCCTAATGGAATCCATATTTTGAACTTTATCCCTTCATTTTTTGCTGTTTCACATTTAATATTACCATGCAATTTAGTTGTAACCAAATTATAAATGATATGAAGTCCTAATCCACTTCCTCCTTTCCCTCGCTTTGTTGTAAAAAATGGTGTAAATATTTTTTGAAGATTCTCTTTTGGAATCCCTTTTCCATTATCAGAATAAATTAGAATTAGTGAGTTATCTTCCACAAATAAATCAATAGTTATTTTTCCATAATCTATTTCTTCAAATCCATGAATTAATGAATTTTGAATTAGATTTGTTATTATTTGAGAAAATGTTCCCGGATAGCTATTGATAAATATTTCTTCATCAATATGAATTACAATCTGATGTGATTTTTTTTTCAATTGGTTCTGAAGACTTCGTAAAACATCTTTAATATAGCTCCCTAAATCAAAATACCTTTTATTCTCACTTGATTGATCAACAGCAACTAATTTAAAGCTTCTAATCAATTCGGCAGCTCTTTTAAGATTAGAAAGAATCATTTGTGAACTATCAACGGCTATTTCTAAATAATTTTCTAAGTCTGATTTTTTTAGATTATTATCAAAGTATAGTTTAGAAAGCATTTCTGTTCTTGCTTCAAGGTTTGAAGCAAGTGTAACACCAATTCCAACTGGAGTATTTATCTCATGAGAAATTCCTGCAACAAGCTGTCCTAATGATGCCATTTTTTCAGCTTGAACTAATTGTGATTGAGTCTTCTTTAATTCAATAATTGAGTTTTGAAGTTCTTGTGTTCTTGATAACACCATCTCTTCAAGTTTTTCTTTATGTTTTTGTAATGCTTTTGTTCTTGATTGAACTAAATTCTCTAAATTATTTTGATATTCAATATTCTCCTTCTTTAATTTTGCTTTATTAGTTACTTTTTCAATTGCGAGATTGAGAATTGAAAAATCTTTTATTGGTTTTATCACATAATCCCAAGCTCCCATTTGATGAGCTTTTATAACATCTGCAATATCTCCATCACCAGAGATTACAATAAATGGAATTGTCTTAATAATCGAAGAAATATTTCTTAAAACACCAAATCCATCTAAGACTGGCATTCTTAAATCACAGAGTATAATGTCTGGCTGATATTCTTTGATATGAGCAAGACCAATTTTTCCATTTTCAGCTTCAATGCATTGATAACCTAGATCCGTTAGATACATTACAATTGTTTTTCTAAGGACGTCATAATCATCAATAATTAATATTTTTGTTTTCTTCATAAAAAATTTCCTTCATTTTCAGTGAAATTTTCGATTTCTTTTATCTTAGAAATAATTATTTATTGACAGTGAATTAATTGCTTTTTCCTAAAATATCATCAACATCAAAACACCATGCCTCATAGTTTTTTACTAAATCTATAAAGATTCTGCAGTTACGACATTCCGTAATTTTCTTTTAAGATTTAAATCTAACCTAATTATTTAATCAACAATTGCCTTTGCGACTTTCCAAAAAAATAACTTCTTTTTACTTTCAAAACCTGCTGTCATCTTAAAATCTATACAATCAGGTGTTCTGAACATCTTCCACATTTCTTGCTCTTCTAAATCATCTAATATATAAAATTTTATGAAAAATGAGGAATTAAATTGTTAAGCTTTGTTGAAATATTACTTTTCTTTTTTCTCTTGCTTTATCTTTCTTTTTTCCTTTGTTGATAACTTACTTTTATTATTTTTCTGATTTTTTGTATGACAGTCTTTTCCTTTATGGCTCATAATTCCTCCAAAAATTATACTTTAGTAAAAAAATCATTGTTCAATTCCTCAATTTTTTATAAATGGAATTTGAATAAAAAATGTCAAGTAGAACCTTTAAAATATTATATATAGATGTGTTGGATTTGTACAAAAAGGATTTAGATAGAGGATTGCAATATACTAAAGATTGTAAAAAAATAAAGCTTACTGTTGAAAGTAAGCATGAAGATTTTAAAAGATAGTTACACAAAAAACAGCAGTTTTCGTAAAGTCCGTCAAGGTCCCCGGATTAGATAATGAAATGTGTAAAGAAGATATTTACTGGTGAAATATTTCTACTCAGTATTTGAACGAAAACTAACTTTTCCTAAATTTTCTTTTTTTTTGTCGCTACTCTGTAGCTTAGTTCTCTT
>JAOZMQ010000454.1:0-919 GCA_029934195.1 Candidatus Cloacimonadota bacterium
AATTTCATTTAGGATAGCAGAAAAATCAATTCCACAGATTGGATATTTCGAAGAAGTCCCTACTTCGTGAGGAACTCCTTGAAATATCTCGGTTGATGTTATTTGAATTGTATAGAAAAGATGATATTCAACATAATCTTTTGCTATACAACTATTTTATTGAAACAGGGACATAATGATAATGCCCATTGGTACTTATGACATAAAATAGCAGAACTTTATTTTTACCTTTTTTGAAGCTCTTTTCTAATGCTTTCATTACTTTCTTATAATCTTTAACATTATTAATCTCTTGATAATTAATTTCTTGGATTATATCACCTACTTTAAGATTAGATTTTGATGCCGGTGAATTTTCCTCAATTTTATTAATAACAACTCCATTTGAAATCTTGATTCGATTCTGATAAGCAAAATCGCTTTTCAATGAAGAAACACTTAAACCTAACCAAAAGGATTCATTAATATCTGAATTATTTTGTGAAATTTCTTCATTTGGAAACTCATCCAAAACAGCTTTCAATACCAATTGTTTTCCTTTTCTAATAATTTTTATAGATGTCTTTTCTCCAACTTTAGTAGTTGATACAGCTAATCTAAACTTGGAAACATTTTCTATTTCTTCATTATTAAATTCAAGAATTACATCTCCATTTTTTAAACCTGCTTTTTCGGCTGGTGTATCTTCTTCAACTTTTGCAACAAGTACTCCAGCTATTTCATCTAAGCCAAGAGATTCTTGCATATCTGCTGTAACTTCTTGAGGCAAAATACCGAGATATGCCCGAATAACTCTTCCAGTATTAATAAGATCCGATGATACTTTTTTTGCAAGATCTACCGGTATTGCAAAACCAATACCGTTATTTCCTCCGGATCTACTTGTGATTGCTGCATTAATTCCAATTACTTCACCGTT
>JAOZMQ010000454.1:929-2774 GCA_029934195.1 Candidatus Cloacimonadota bacterium
GTATAAGAACAGTCTTCACCGTTGATATTTAATAATGGTCCTCCACTATTTCCAGGATTGATAGCAGCATCTGTTTGAATATAATCTTGATAAATTGGGGAATCTGAACCAAAATTAAGATTTGATCTACCGGTTGCAGAAATAACCCCAACAGTTACTGTTCGTTCTAAACCTTGTCCAAATGGATTCCCGATTGCAATTGCCCAATCTCCAATTTCAAGGTTATCCGAGTTCCCAAGTTTTGCAACTACAATTTTTTCATTTTTTTTCACAGATATTTTTATAACTGCCAAGTCGGATTTTGGATCTAATCCTACAATTTCTGCATCATATTTAACTTTATCTGCCAAAGTAACTATAATATCTCCATTTTTCCCATTTTCTACAACATGATTATTAGTTAGAATATAAACATCATCTTTATCTTTTTTAAAAATAAATCCAGTTCCTTTCGCTACAAATTTTCTCGACCCTTGATTTGGACCGAAAAAGAATTTAAACATATCATCATCGAAAGGCATAACTTGACTGTTTTGTGTTTTACTTTCACCTTCAACCCGAATATTTACAACTGATTCTCTTATGTTTTTTACAACATCTACAAAAGGACTTTTTCCGTTGTTATTTATTGGAAGCGAAAAAAGAATTTGTGAAAATAGCATCAAAGCCATTACTCCGGTTAGCGTAATTTTCTTTCTCATTTGATTCCTCCGTTTTTTGCTTAATTAACATCAAAAAAATGAAAATGTTTCAATATTTTATCTAATAATTTTATTGGCTTGACTATTAATCTCATTATTAAATCTCTGAATTAGGAGAAAAATGAAAAAATATATACTTAAAATTGCTTATGACGGCTCGTGTTTTCATGGTTGGCAGAAACAACCAAATAATCAAACTGTACAAGAATCTATAGAAAACGCTTTGAAAATTATTGCTAAACAAAAAATATCAATTGTAGGTTCTGGACGAACTGATGCAGGTGTACATGCTGAAAATCAAATAGCACATTTTTATTTTCCTATCAATATGACAACAAATCAAATCAAAAAAGCAATGAATTCTTATCTTCCAGATTCAATTTTGATAAAAGATGTTTTTGAGGTAGGAGAAAATTTTAATGCAAGATTTGATGCAAAAAGTAGAATTTATTATTATTATATTATGAAAGAAAAAAATCCATTTATGAGAAACTATCAGAGTTATTTTCCGTATAGAAAAATTAATCTTCAAAAAATAAACTCTTTTTTACCATATTTCCTTGGAGAGCATGATTTTACTTCTTTTTGTAAATTAAATCCAGAACTCAACCACAATAAATGTAATGTTTTGGATATTAATTTCATTGATAAAGGGGGATATTTCTTATTTACCATAGAAGCTAATAGATTCTTGCATAACATGGTTAGACGTATAATTGGAACAATTGTCTTTATTGCAGATAAGGATTATTCACCCGAAATTGTTCGAGAATTGATTGAAAAAAAAGACAACAATAATAAACTTGTTAATACAGCTCCACCAAATGGCTTGTTTTTACAACAAATTATTTATCCGTTTTTATTAAATCGTAAATGAAAGAATAATCCTAAGGAGCTGTTACAAAACGATCCAAAATCTTGCAAAATTTATATTAATTGGCATTTTTCAAAAATCAGAACATCTGAATTTTGAATTCATTAGGTAACCAGTTTTTGATGTCTGTATTTAGTACCTGAACGAAAAGGATTTTTTTAACCATGAAGAACAGAAGTTCAAGAAGAAAAATTAATTGGGAAATTATTTATTTCTCAGCTTCATAGAAGCGACATCTTTGTAGCCCAATGCGTTAGCGTTGGGTAAAGA
>JAOZMQ010000004.1 GCA_029934195.1 Candidatus Cloacimonadota bacterium
TCCCAATTAATCTTTCTTCATGATCTTCTGTTCTTCATGGTTAAAAAATTCCTTTCCGTTCAGATACTAAATAAATTCAAAACAACAGTTTAAGAAATGAATAACGAAAAAATGCAACAAAAAAAAAGACCGGAATTCCCCTGTTTTAGCTATAAATCATCTGGATTTGGACACTTTTTGACTGAAAACCTAACCTATCTTTCGGTAAGATTTGCACAAAACCGTAGAAAAGATGTTGTAACTATTTGCAAAATAAAGGGAGTTAACCATAATTTCACGAAAGATGGGTTAGCTTTGTTCTTTAAACACAAAGAAGTCAATTTTTGATAGTGATAACTTCTGCTGGTCTGAGAATTTTGTCTTTTTGTTGAAAACCAATTTTAACTGTTTTTACAATTGTTTTCTCTGGTAACTCGGGATTTATTTCGGTATCAACGACCTTACAAAAACCAAATTTGGCAAGGTTATCAGGAAATTCTATTTTATGAATATCTCTTTCTGTTAAAATGCGAAACATCTTTTTTTGGATTGATTGAATATTTTTAATTACTCGTTTAATTGTTTTATCTTGTTCTTTTTGTTTCAGGTTTTCAAGAAGGTTTTCCATAGCATCAATGGTTTCAAAAAGTTCGATTAATAAAGATTGCTCTGAGTTATGAAACCTCATCTTTTCTGCAGAAAGTTCATGTTTTAATTCAACAATTTCTTTTTGAAATTTTGTAAAATATGCCTCAATTACTTGTTTTTCCATTAAATATTCTCCACAGGAAAATAGCAGTTTTTTATATTAGGTTATTCAAAAAATCCAAAGACTATTTGATCTTTTTTCTTATTTGGGATTTGCTTAGGAATTTCGGTTAATTTGGTCAAATTAGGAACAGATAAAATCTGGGTTGCTGTAAAATATACTCTTTTTAAAGGGTGCAATAATTTTTTTTGAGCATCTACAATTTGATGTGCTGAATATTCTTTTTTCTTCAAGGCAACTACAACAGCTTTCATTATTTCAGCCGAATCAGCATCATATTTTATTTTTAGAATCTTAAAAGGGTCCATTAACTTCTCTCCATATATTTTATTTTTTTATAGATGATGGTCGTCTATATGACAGTGTTTCCTTTCATTCTTCATCTTCAACAATCGAATCTAAAATATCAACAATATTTTCAATAGAAATTTTATGATTTTCAAGCATTTCCAAATAATGTTCAAGATCAAAATTATTGGATTCTAACTCTGGAATATTAGTTCCAAGTTCAAAAAGATAATGAATAAACTTTCTTTTAATTTGCTGAGCTCTAATCATATTCTCTTGGCTATCTAAAGATTCCATCTCATTGTGAATGGTAGCTATTACTTGGAACAAATCTGTTAAAACCAGAACTTTTGTTGAAAGAAATTCCGCTGAAATTGCGAATTGAGTAACTTTATTTGGCTTATTATTCTTTCCAATCATTTGTTTTGCTTTATTAAATTCAAATATCTTTCTTAACTCTTGATGTAATTCAATTAATTCCTTATTTTTAGGATCAATTTTTAAAGATTTTTCAATTATTCTTTTTGCCTGCGTATATGTCATTTCGTTATTTTCAACAAAATATTTAATGTAACGTATTATTGAATCAGAATAAATTAGTGCTAATTTTTTTTCTGAATATTGGGTTATAAAGTATTCCAAAATTTCTGAAAATTGTTTACTCTCGATGTCTTCTGCTTCATAAGAAAGTAAGTATTGAACAATATCATTGTAATATTTTTTGTTTATTTTAAATAGAGAATTTAATTCAGGGAAATGCTTTTTGAATCTGCTATCTAACGATTTTATTTGCTTAAAAATAATGGAATATTTAAACAATGAATTAATAAATTTATTTGCATAATCAGAATTATCAGATAGTTCCAACAGAATTTTTTCTCCTTTATCAATCTCATTTGCAACATAATATCTATAGGCATCTGCCACATTGGAATAAAGAGAAATTATGTAATAAAAATTCTCGTCTCTTCTTTTGTAGGTATTTTGAAGGATGCTTATTATTTCTTTTGATGTTCCAATTTTCAGGGACAAATATGGTGCTACAATAAGGTTTTTAACTTCTTTTTTACGTTTTGAAAGCATCTCAATTTTTCTAATTGCTTCTACTTCAGTTTTCCAAAAAGCGTCAATATAACTCGCTTTTTTTGGGAAAGATATTTTGTGTTTTACAATATAAGATTCAATTTCTTTAAAGAAGAATTCCCTAATTTCATTCACCTCAAAAGAAGAAAACTTTTCTGGTAAGTTTGTCTTTAGAAGCTTTTTAAAATTTGGTGAATAAAAATAAGTTAAACCATAAGAGATAGTTTCAAATAACAATTTTAAGGAATCATCGTCAAGTGTTTCAGTTGATTGTAATTGTGCAAATTTAAGACAGAACATTCTATTTAGAGCAAAAATATCTAATTGTTTATCAACATCATTTGTATATTCTAAAGCTTTTTTAATATCTCCTCTTTTGAAATATTCTGCAACAATATTAGAGAAAAGACAATTTTCCGTCTCTTTCAAAAGTGAGTTGTTTTTATCGAATTGTCGAATATCTTGGCGATTTATTTCAGCTTCTAGAAAGTCATTATTGCGAAGATTTTGCTGATACTCAATAATCAGATTTTGTTTTTTCTCTTCAAATCTTTTTTCAAAATCGATAATTAATTCTTTAATGACTAACTTATCTGAAAGGGGTTTTAGTATTTTGATTGCTTTGCTGAATTCTGTAATTCCAGCGAGTGATATTCCATAGTAATATCTGACTTCGTTTGAGGATTTTTCAGTAAATTGGAAGTGTTGAAGTGCTTCTCTAAATTCATTATTTTTGGCTAAAGAGATTGCTAATCTTTCTTTTACTTTTGGAAGATTATTATTTTTAAGAATTTTCAGATATTTGCTAATCGCTTCTTTAAATTCTTTTTTATTTTCATTTTCTTGGGCTAAAGCAAAATTATTTTCATAATCTTTTTTTTCTATTAAGTTGTTTAATTCAGCTTCAACATTTGAGCAATAAAATATTTTTTGAGCTTTCTTGAAATACTCAAGAGCTTTTTTTGTATCTTTTTTTTTCAAAAATTTTCGAGCATCTTTTAATATTTTTTGAGAACTTTTTTGTTTTTTTAGTTGTAAAGTGCATTGTTTAATCTTCTCTGTAATTTTATCGTTTGCCTTAATCCTTTCTGCTTGTAGTAAGCAATCTTTGGCTGGTCCGAATAATCTTTTGTTAAATTTTGATTCTGCTTCTTCTAACAAATCAAGATATTTTTGTTCATTATCTTTCATTAATTTCATTCAAATATCCTTTTATTTTTTCTCTATAAATATTTTGCGGATTAGTTTCTAAGCTTTTACGAAAACTATTTTCTGATTCTTCAAATTGAGAAAATCCAAACTTAATTTTACCAATCATGAAATAAGCATCGGATGTTTTATTGATATATCCATTACATTGTAAAGATTTTTCGAAGTATAAAAGAGCTTTCTCTTTTTGGTCTAAACAAAAATATGAATTCCCTATCCAATACAAAAGATTTTTCTTATAAATCGGTGGATAGTTAGTTTCTAAAATCTCCGAGAACATTAAAATAGATTCATTATACTTTTTTTGAAAACTGAGATTTAGTGCTTTTTGATATTTTTTCATTGAAAAATCTAAAGTATCTTTGCTTATTTTGTTGTTACTTACCAATTTTGATACTACAACACTATCATCAAAACTATTTGTAGTAAGATTTTTATTTGTAATTATTTGAGTCTTATTCGATGTAGCAAACTTTAGTGAATTTGTTTTCAATGATTGCTCAAATCCAAGTAAAAATTTATTCACAAATTCAGCTTTTTTGAAATTCAAAAACAAAATGGAACTGGTTAAAAAAATAAGATTAAAAGCAAACAAAATGGGGAAAAAAGATTTCTTTTTTTTTAAAGAAGAAGTAATAGGTAAAGATTCTTTTTCGTTTTCCAATATAAGATAACAATTCAAATCTGAACCACATTGCTTACAAAAATCTTCCTTCTGTTGAATTTTTTTATTACATACAGGACAAAATTCTAAACTCATAGCTATCTATTTTGTAATACCCTTACTAATCTCTGTAAACGAATCTTTATCCCGAATTTGTTGATATTTATGATAGTATTTTTGTAAAGATTTTGCTGTTAAGCTGTCAGCTTTTTGGAAATTTAATTCAAATATCAGGTTTTTGATCTCTTCAATTTTGTGCATTAATTCTTTTTCCTCTTTGGGCATATTGTTATCGTAAAAAGCATCCTCCATTTGAATTAATTCAAAAAGAGCTCTTAGTGTAGGATTAAGTTGATCTATAGTGTTTGATAATTTATTACATTCTGAGTAAACCGATTTGATTCTATGTTCTTTTTGTAATTTTTCAATTTTTAGTACATGCTTTTCAAGCTTATCTTTCAAATCTTGAGGTAGAAACATGCCCAAAGAAATAAGTAAAAATTCAGTATAGTTAATCATTCCTTGCGGTGAAATATTAGACTCAGATTCAAATCTCATAGATTCAACATTATTAAATAATTGTTGATACAATTTTTGGTCAATTTTCCCTGTAAAGGGATCAATAATGGAATTTGCTTTTGATATTATTTCTACAGATTGAGCAACAATGTTTTCTTGTTTAAGGATATACAATTTTTCTTTAACAGATTTTTTAATGATATTTTGGATTTCAAAGAAGATTTTTTCATCTGCTAATCCACGTGAAAGAGTTTTCTTTATCAAGATTTCAGAATTCTCTAAAAGAGAAGTACTAATTTCAAAAACATTATCAGAATTGATTTTTATATTAACAGATAATTCTGTTCCTTTTTTTAATCCGTCTGGAAGAGTCACCCATAAATCTCCAATCGATTCGTCTTTTTCATCAACGACATTGATAAATTGGAGGTGAACTATTTGTTGATTATCAATTTCTGTTTTAAAAATTTCGGTGACATTAATTGGCAGTGGAGTGTTTTTTTCGATGATTCGATATTTATCTCCATTTGATAAAAGGATATAATAATCGTGTGAAGATGAATAAACAATATCATCAATTTTGGAAAGAAGTTCATTCTTTATAAAATCATATCCACACTTGGCACAAATTGTATTTTCCGCTGTATTTATGGCTCCGCAAACCGTACATTCTATTTCATTAGAGAGTTTATGTGCTAAAATTGCAGCTCCTTCGGCAACCGCAAACATTGGTTTTGAATGTACTAAAACTTTTTCATCACCAAATTCTTTTCGCATCATTTCTCTTACAAGAGGAATATTAGTAGAACCACCAATAAGTAAATAATTATCTATCATATCAGGAGTTAAATCTATGTCAGAAATTACATTTTTGCAAATATCAATACTTTTTTGGATTGTCTCTCGCAAAAGATCTTCAAACATCTCACGTGTAATCTCAACTTCTACATCAATAAGATCTCCATCATCTTCTAATAATCCCAAAACTTCTACAATTGTAGAATTTTTTGTACTCAATTCAATTTTTGCTTTTTCAACTTTTTCGGATAAAGATCCTTTGAAAATATTTTGTTTCCGGTGTGACATCTTATTGATAGATTTTTCTAAATCGTCAATATCATTTTCTTCGGCAATTTTTTCATATATGTATTGAATAAGAAGATGATCAATATCATCACCGCCGAGCCACATATCACCACCTTTTCCTTGCTCAATAAATTGACCGGAGACTATTGTCAAAATAGAAACATCGAATGTTCCACCACCAAAATCATAGACAAGGATAGTCTTTGCTGTATCTTTTTCCATCTCATTTATACCAAAGGAAATAGCAGCGGCAGTTGGTTCAGATAAAAGACGCATTACAGAAAAGCCTGCTTGTTGTGCTGCAATTCTTGTCGCATATTTCTGTTTATCATTAAAATATGCAGGGACCGTGATAACAGCATTTTCTACTTTTTCTCCAAGATTAGCTTCAGTGTCTTCCTTGATTTTCTTTAGAATTTCGGAAGATAGTTCTTCCGGTAAATACGGATGATTGTTTAGAATAACAGCAAGTGTATTTGTAGTACCTTCTTTAAATTCTGAAATTTTATAATTCAGTTTTTTCTGTTTGATAATCTTTTGAATCTCAGGTTCTGAGAAACCTCGTCCAATTAATCTTTTTACAGAAACAATTGTATTTTCGGGATCTTGCTTCATCCATTCATAAGCTTTTTGACCAACAATAAATTCTTCATTGTTTGAATGATTCTTTTTCTTAAAGATAGAGAATAATATTCCTTTTTCCTTTTTTGAAGTATTTACCTTTTTTTGTCGTGTTACACAAGAACGTGTCAAATATTTATTTTCTTTATTTGGAATGATTTCCGTTTGAATTCTTTTTAAGCTTACTAATGAATTTGTTGTACCCAAATCTATACCGATATGCTTCATTTTTCACCTCTGCTTTTATTGCTCTTATTCTTTTATTTTTTTTTATGCCTTTTATTATTTAATTGGTTTTGAGTCAAATATGAAATTTAATTTGTTGCCATGAATAGGACGAAGTTCATTCGTTCAGCTACTAAATAACAAAAAATTATGGATTATCAATTTCTTATCTTCCATTTTTACTTGTAAGGTCAGATATTTTTTTTGCCAATTTATCTGACAAAAATGTATTCAATCTCCATTGCCAGTTACCACCAGCAATTCCGGGAGAATTAAATCTTGCTGTTGAATCCAACGACAAAAAATCCTGAAGTGGAGCAATAGCAATTACAGATTTACATTTCCAGGCAGTTTCAATGAGAGACCAAGAAATATCAGCTGTCTTTGTTTTGAGATATTTTTTTGTATGAGATTTTACTTTTTTTGGAGCAGAATTATACCAACCTAAAGTTGTATCATTATCATGAGTTCCGGTATAAACAACACTTCTTTCTTCAATATTGTGGGGTAAATATGGATTCTCTTCATTTCCTCCAAAAGCAAATTGCAAGATTTTCATTCCGGGAAATTGAAAATAATCTCGTAATTGTATAACATCTTCAGTAATTACTCCAAGATCTTCTGCAATAATTGGTAATTCACCAAATTCATTTATTATAGTTTGAAAAAGTTCTTTACCATAAGCAGGTTGCCAGCTTCCGTTAATTGCAGTTTTCTCTATTGCCGGAACTGCCCAAAATTCTGAAAATCCTCGAAAATGATCAATTCTAATCAAATCATACATTTTAAGAGCAAAAGCAAATCTTTTCTTCCACCAAGAATAATTTGTTTGTTTCAGTTTCTCCCAATTATAAAGCGGATTCCCCCAAAGTTGACCGGTTGAGCTAAAATAATCAGGTGGTACTCCGGCTACTGAAATTGGATTCATCTTTGAATCAAAAAGGAAGATTTCACTATTTGCCCAAGCATCGGCACTATCGAAACTTACAAAAATCGGCATGTCACCAAAAATTTGTATTCCTTGTTTATTTGCATAAGTTTTCAGAGAATTCCATTGTTGAAAGAATATAAACTGGCAAAATGTCTGAAAAGCAATTTCTGCCGATAATTTTTGTTTCATTTCTTTCAAAATTAGAGGATTTCTTTTTTTGATTTCTGCTGGCCACAAATTCCATGATTGACCTTTAAAATAATTTTTAAGAGACATGAAAAGTGTATAATCTTCTAACCAAAAAGTATTTTCTTGTACAAAGTTTTTGAAATTATTGTTTTCATTGAAATTCTCAAAAGCAGCCCGTAAAATCGTATTTTTTTCTTTGATTACATTTCCAAAATCCACAAACTTATGCGGTAATTCTTTTAATTTTCGGAGATCATTCTTTTGAACTAAATTAAGTACAACCAATTCTTCCACATCTATTAATAGAGGATTTCCCGCAAAAGCTGAAAAACTTTGGTAAGGAGAATCTCCATAACCTGTTGGTCCAAGAGGGCAAATTTGCCAAATAGATTGCCCTGATTTTTTTAGAAAATCAACAAAATCAAAAGCATCTTTTCCAAAGCTTCCAATTCCATAATCTCCAGGAAGTGAAGTAATATGAAGTAAAATTCCAGAGCTGCGGTTAAAATTCATAATCAATTATCTTCATCTCTTTTTTCTTTGATAAGTTGCTGATAAATATTAAGATCTTTCTCTGCTGTAGTTTTTAGATTAAAGTCTTTTTTCGCAGATTTCATAATTCTTTCAATCTGGGTTTTCTTTTTCATTTCATCAAGATTATAAAATTCAATTGCTTTTAAAATTCCATATTCAAGACCGGCTTTATCGGCAATCATAAATGTAAATCCATTACCGGTATTTTTCTCAATATCCAATTGATGAACAGTATCTTTTAAACCACCTGTACTCCTTACAATAGGCAATGTCCCAAATCGTAAAGCTTCCATTTGAGGAAGTCCGCAAGGTTCATATCTCGATGGCATGAGAATGAAATCGGAAGCAGCTTTTCCCATATTATTGAGGGATTCATCAAAATTTTGATAGGCGACTTGTGGATATTTTTTGCTGAATAACTTCAATTTTTCTTCAAGTTTTTTATCACCATTTGCAACGACAGCAATTTGCATTTTGTATTTCTGTAAAAAATATTCAAGATGATTAATGAGTAAATCAGGACCTTTTTGATAATAAAGTCTGTTAGGCCAGAAAAAGATTGGTATATTTGCTTCTATTGGTAGTCCCATTCTCTTTTGAAATAGAATCTTATTTTCTGCTTTTTTTATAATTACATTTGATGAGTTAAAGTTTTTAATATCTCTAAGATATTCTGGATTCATTCCATCGCTTGGAGCATTCAAAATACCAATTGCTCTGTTTGCTTCACACTTCATTTTTATCATATCAAAAATTGGTTTTGAGACAATGTCCGGAAAGATGTTTTCTCTTAATTCTTCCAAAAAAGTCTCACTTACGGTATTGAAGTAATCGGAAGCAAGAATAGCACTTGCAGTGAAATTTACCGGATTTGTCTCAAAATGCTGGTTCCATTTTTCTTTAATATTTTCAGGAAATCTTTCAAAATAAAGTAATTCAGAAAAATCTAAAGGTCGGATTCCGCTAAATTCAATTTCCATCATTGTTTTTTTTTCGGAGAAAATATTGTGTAGAGTAAATAGAGATTTTATTCCTTTAGAACGAGCTGCTGCCGGTATTAGTCCGGTCATCCAATCATTACAATGGACAACATCCGGTTTAATAAAATCTAATAAATTGTTAATAATATGACGCTGAAAAACTAATGATCTTCTTACCGGAGTATGCATTCTGTTGTCAGCATAAGGATTATCAATGTATGAAAAAGCACTGTCATTAACGAGATGAATTCCTTGTCCACTTAGAACAACCGCCAATCTATCAATTTGTTGATTTGTAATTTTAGCCATATGTTTAATGCTACGATCATATTTTGGTAAAACAATATGCAGATCAAAATCTTGGTTATCGTTCAAATGCTTGACCAAGCTTGCCGAAATGTCACCGAGACCTCCACCCTTTGAAGCAACAAGATTGGCTGCATTTCCCATACCTTCAGGGAGTTCAGTAATTTCCGGTGTACAAATTAATATTTTAGGTTTTTTTGCTTTTTGAAAAATACCTTTATAACCAGTGTTAATTTCATCATTAACGTTTTCTCTTGATTTTTGATTTAATCTACCCATGAAGTCACCCCTTTGAAATAAGCTAAAAGATTTTCAATTTTGTATTGAGAATTTATTTGTGAATCTTTAAGAATGACTATGAAATTATTCCATTGATGAATATTTGTTAAATCGGATGATTTAAGTTCGATTAACAATTCTAATAGTCTTAAAAATTCTTCAAATGCTTCTTTATTGAACCATTCGGAGTTATCAAATTTATGGATTCCCAAGAATTTTTTAACAGAAATGTTTTCCAATAATTTAGTAATCCAGCCAAAAGATGGAATTGTCGTTTGTTTAAAAATTGGTAAAAGTTTAATTAAGATTCCAATATTTTCACTTATAATTGAAGCGTTAATTTCAAAATCAGTAAATAAATCAATTATTGTTTCTTTAATGAGAAGTTCTTGATACCAATTTTCTTTATCAGTTGTTAAAAAAACATCTTCCAATGGAAATAATATTTCTGCAATTATAATCGCAGTCGCATCTTCTTTTGAAAGTACAAATTTTTTGTTTTTTATCAAACTAACAATACTTTCTGAGATTGTTTTACTATAATTTTTTTTAAAATCTGTTTTTAGAAATTCACATAAAGTTGATATTTGAGAACTCATTCTGGATTCAAGTTCGGCTAAAATTGGTGTTTGAAGTTTTATTGGTGTGTGTTGCCAAGTAAAAACCAATTGCTTTAACATTACCGGAGAAAGAATTTGACGGATGATATCTAAAAATTGTTTGTATTGAATTTTTTTCAAGCTTTTGGAGAGATCTTTTGTTCCTCTTCCTTTTAAAGCTTCGTAAATTTCTTTGTAATTTCCATCAACATCATTGACCTCGTAAACATCTCCAAGAACTACATATTCATAAGCTCTTAGATGCATTGATAAACCGTGTTTATGCAATTTTTGAGAATTTCTGAGATAAATTAATCCGGAAATAGTATCTGTGAAAATTGCAAAATGATTTGGATCATTTGATAAATTCCATTCTTTGGCAAAAGATGTATCTTTCCATAAATGATTATCTTCAATCATTACATTTTTTTTAGCATTATGAATAAAACCGCTAATATTAGCATAGGAATTATGAAAAATAATCAAACATTTTTCCTGAAGATATTTATTGGAATAAGCAAAAACATTTTTATTGATTTGTTCTTGTGATTGCCAAAAATTATAGAAAACAAAATTTTCTACATCCGAAAAAAGATACCGTTTTTTCAATAAAGGGAATATCTCTTTTTGATGGCGAGCAAGAAGTTTTTCATTAATTTTTTCCCATCGTTTTGGTCGTGAATATTCCATTCCATATTTTTCAGTGAAACCTTCAATTTGTCCATGAGCAAACATTGGAAGTCCGGGCATGGTTACCATTAAAGTACAAACACCAAAATATTTATCGTTTGTTCCAAATTGATCAATTGCAGTTTCTTCATCCGGATTACTCATAAAATTAACAAATCTTTTTAATATTTGCGGATTGAAATCAAGAATATTCCATATAGATTCTTGATATTTGTCATTTTCTTCATTTTTCAGCATATTCATAAAAGCACTATTATAAACGCGGTGCATTCCAAGTGTTCTCACAAAATATCCTTCCATCATCCAAAATGCTTCTGCAAGTAAAAGAGTATCCGGTGCTTCAATTGCAACTCTATCAACAACTTCTCGCCAAAATTCATTCGGGAAAAGGAAGTTGAATTCTTTTTTAGACAAAGAGAATCTTGAACGAGAAGGAATTGCTCCGCCGCTACCAGCTTCGGGAAACCACAAACGTTGGATATGTTTTTTTGCCAAAACCATTGCAGCATCAAACCGAATAACCGGAAATGTTTTAGCAATTGTGATGATTTCTTGAATAATTGCTTCTCGTACTTCCGGAAGTGAATAATTTAATTGAGCTGTATCATTCCATGGAATAGAAGTTCCATCGTTTCCATGATAGATAAATCTAACTTTCCCATCTCTCCGATCAATCATTTTAAAGACGATTGCTGCATCGGTTTCATCGTAATAATGATCTTCCATAAAGACTTCAATTTCTGGTCTTTCCGAAAGATTTTGGCTATTGAAACTATAAGCTGCAAATGGTGGTTGATCAGTTTGCAAAAACCAATCAGGATGCTCAACGATCCAATCGGAATCAATTCCCATATGATTTGGTACCATATCACAACCGATTCTTATTCCATATTTCCATGCCGTTTTTTGTAATTGAGACATGGCAAGATCGCCACCAAGTTTATCAGAGACGGAATAATTTTTTAGCGAATATGCACTTGCAAGAGCGTCTGGATTTCCTTTAAGATTCTTAAATTTTCCCGAAGCTTGACTGCGATTCCAAATCCCAATAAGCCATAAACCATTAAATCCCTTTTGAGATAAATCAATTAATTCTTGTTCAGGAATTTCATCAAGTCTGTGAATCTTCCGTCCATATTTCCTGCTTAATTGTGATAGCCAAACAAATGTAGATTTTGCAATTAAAACAAGGTGACTCATCCAATCTTTATCTTCTGTAAATTTTTCGTATTCCGGATAATCTTCAAATTGATAGATTTCAGTGGGACCGGGACCGCCACCACGAAAAGTGTTTTCTTCTTGTAATAAATCAATTCCTTGCAAAAAAAATGTTAGCATCTTTTCCGGTAATAAATCAAAATTACTTCTAATATAATTCAGTTGCTCAAAAATTGAATTTGGAAATTTCTGAGAAGGTAATAAGAGAAGCTCAAATAATCCGAAATTATTAACCAATGTCGGAGTTTTCTCAAAATATTTTTTTGCAATTTCAATATATTCATAATAGATTGATTCATTAATTAATGATTTATCATCAAAGAAAATTTTGAATTTTTTTAATGCCGGATTTTGATTACATAACCAGATAATGATGCTTTTATAATCAGGGATATTTATACTCTCTTCATATTTTTCTACAATTAATTTCTGAAAATTATCGTACTCTTTTTTACCAAGATTTTGAGAAGCTATTTCAGCAATATCATTGAAAGAATCAAGAGAAATATCCTTAAATAGATTTGAAAAAATTGAATGATAGAAGAATAAAATTAAATTTAATCCATAAAATTCTCCAAATGGGAGAGTTGAAAATTCTGGATATTTTGTTAATTTATTATGAATTAAATTCATTTTGTCAAAATTTTCCAAAGAAATATCTTCATTGGATTTCATTATTTGTTCTAATCCAAATTTTTCAAATTGTTCTTTTAAAATAGGAATTCTATTTTTCATTGATGATACCATTTTATAAAATCTTCAAATTTGTTTTGATTATATTCTGTCGGTTTTATTCTGAAATTAAGTCCCTGTTTTCCACTTCCAATAATTTTTGTAATTAAAGAATATTTTGCAATTCCATTTTCTGTTTTGATAAATTTCAATGGAAGAATTTCCCAATTTTGATTATTTTTCATATAAAAAACTTCTACACAAAAAAGATTTTCAGGAGCATCATCAAGATAAATTTCAGCATTAATTTCCAATTCTAAACCGCATTGAATTTTCTCATTTGGACGAATATTTGTTTGGACGGATTTAAAATTTACGAGATCCCAATATTTTTTTATCTTATCAAGAATCTCTTGTGAATTACGAAGTTCTTTGAAATTATCCTTTTTCAGTTCCAAAGAATATTTTGCTCCGGGGAGATAAAAATTATTCAGATACTCACGAAGAACACGATGCATATTGAAATCGCGACCCACATCTGAAATGGAATTTTTCATAAATTTAATCCACGATAATGGAAGACCGTTTTTATCCTGATCATAATACAAATTAATTATTTCATTTTCCAGTAATTCGTAAATTTCATTTGCTTCCAAAGTGTCTCTGATTTGTGGATCACTGATATTGTCTCCGGCAGTAATTGACCAACCGTTTTGTTTATTGAATGCTTCTGGCCACCAACCATCAAGAACGCTGAGATTTATGGCCCCATTCATAGCTGCTTTCATTCCGGATGTCCCACTTGCTTCCATCGGTTTTATAGGATTATTTAGCCAAATATCAACTCCTTGGACCAAATGTCTCGCCACATTAATGTCATAATTTTCAAGAAAAACAAACCGATGATCCAAACCGTTTTCTTTGCCGAAATCTATCAGAGATTTAATTACCGCTTTTCCTTTTTCATCAGCCGGATGAGCTTTTCCTGCAAAAATAAATTGAACCGGTTTTTTATCATTACGGAGTAATTTCAGCAAACGCTGTTTGTCTTTGAGAATAAGAGCACCTCTTTTATAGGAAGCAAATCGTCTTGCAAACCCAATTAAGAGATGATCCGGATTTAAAACAGTATTAACTTTCTGAGCTGAAACTCCTCTATATGAAAGAGAATCCTGTAATCTTTGCCTTACAAAAGTAATTAATTGAGATTTTCTTTGATTGTGGGCATTCCATATTTCCACATCCGGAACAGATTTTACGATTTTCCAAACATCTTTATTTTCCGCCATATGCTGATATCCGGTGCCCATATATCTGTCAAAAATTCTTGTCATTTGGCGACTTAACCATGTTTGAACATGAACACCGTTGGTAATAGCACTGATCGGAAATTCTTCTTCATAAAGATTTGGATAAATTGAATGCCACATTTCTCTTGAAACTTCACTGTGCAATATTGAGACACCATTTATGTATTTTGCAAATCGGATAGCAAAAGCAGAAAGAGAGAAATTGTTATTGTCCGGCATTTTTGCAAATTTTGAGAATTCTTCAAAACTATATCCAAAAGACAAAACATCTTGTTCTACAAAATTTTTAACTAATTGTGAATCAAATTCTTCATTTCCGGCAGGAACCGGAGTGTGAGTCGTGAAAACTGTACTTGCTCGAACAATATTTTTTGCTTCTTCAAAACTGAATTTTTCTTCGTTGATTAATTTTTGCAATCTTTTCAAAATTAAAAAAGCAGAATGTCCTTCATTTAAATGAAATACGCTTGGATGAAAATCCAACTTTTCCATTAATTCTATTCCACCATAAGCAAGAACTATTTCTTGTTGTAATCTTGTTTTACGGTCGGAAACATATAAATGATCGGTAATATGTCTTAAATGATTCGGATTTTCTTCTAAGTTTGAATCTAAAAGATAAAGGTTAACTTTTCCTACTTTTGTAAGCCATACTTTAAGAAATAATTGTTCATTTTCTAAACGAATTTTTATTAATAAATCATTCCCTTCTGCATCTTTAACTTTTTCTATGGGTTTGCTATACCAATCATTTTCAGAGTAAATTTCAAGTTGTCTGCCATCTAAATTGATTTTCTGATTGAAATATCCAAATCTATAAAGTAATCCAAATGCTGTTAGAGGAATTGCAAGATCCGATGATGCTTTTAAATGATCGCCGGATAAAATTCCCAATCCACCGGAATAAATTGGCAAAGATTCATGGATTCCAAATTCCATCGAAAAATATGCAATGTGAAAATCAGGATCAAACTTTTGTTTTTGTTTGTTCTCGTCCAAGAAATATCCTTCATATTTAATATAGTTCTGAAATTTTTTATAGACGGAAGTAAGTTCTGTTATAAAGCCGGAACTTTGCGAAAGCTCCAAAAGACGCTCTGATTGAACTTCATGTAAAAGTTTTAATGGATTGTGATTATATTTTCTGAAAAGTGCAGAATCAATTCTACTGAATAATTTGTAAGCATCTTGATTCCAAGTTGACCACAAATTTTGTGCTATTTCTAAAACAGGTTCTAATCCCGCTGGTACTTGCGGAGTTACATAAAAATCCTTCAATGTTATATTATTTTTCATTTTATTTACCTCTATTTTTTTGAAAAATGAAGACTATGTTTTTTGGTCAATATTTTTTATCTTTTATTTGACAGATAATTTTGATTATCCGAATTGGAAGTTTTTGAGGATTAAAATGATAAAAAAATATAAAGTAAAATTTTGCTATACACCTCCAATTTCAAGTCAACCCAAAGTTTTTCTTACTGGTAGCTTCAATGATTGGAAGGAAAATGAAATAGAGTTACAAGAGACAGCAGGAACTTATGAAGTTTCAATTGAGCTCAAATCCGGAAGATATGCCTATAAATTTATTGTCAATGACCTTTGGATAGCTGATGGGAATTCTGATTCTTATGAAGATGACGGAAGAGGTGGACGAAATAGTATCATTGAAATCGGTGAGAATTTAAAAAAATTGTATTATATTCCGATTGAATATTGCACGAAAAGGAAAATTAAAAGTCTATCAATTGCCGGAACTTTTAATAATTGGAATCATAAATACGATACTTTTAGGAAAGTTGAAAATTTATCTATAAAAAAAAGAGATAAATATCAAATAATCCTTCTTTTACCCGAAGGTGAATATGAATATAAATTTGTCGTTAATGACAAAATGTGGATTGAAGATCCGAATAATAGCAACAAGAAAGCAGATGGAAATGGTGGATATAATTCTTTATTGGTAGTTAATAATGAATGCCAAATTTATACAGGTGATAAAAACGAAATTATAACTTTTGGGATTTTCAATGAATTTTTCCCGCGAGGTGAATTTATTGATTCCCAAACAATGAGAATTTCTTGTAGAACATATAAAAAGAATGTAAAACAGATTTCTGCTATTTTGGGTTCAAATAGTTTTCTTTTGAAAAATTACTTTTCAGATGATATTTGGGAGTATTTTTCTGTTCAAATTGACCGCAAATTTTATACAAAGAAATTTCAATTATTCCTTTCTAATGACAAAGATGAGAAAACTTGCATTCATTCAAATTTTGTTATAAAAAAAAATGAAACAAATCTGGAATGGATTCAGAAAGGAGTCTTCTATCAGATTTTTTGTGATAGATTTTGCAATGGAAATTCTGAAATAAATCCGGATTTTAACGAATGGTATTATTCCCCACAGAAAAATAAGTTATCTCCAGCGGTTCGTCAACAGCAATATTTTTTGGAAAAAGATTGGAGTAAAATCAATTTTTTAAAAGAAAATTCTGCAAAAAAGCACTCTGTTTTTTATGGTGGTGATTTATTCGGAGTACGAGAAAAACTTCCATATTTAAAAGATATTGGAGTTACAATTATTTATTTTAATCCGCTTGTAAAAAGTGAATCTAATCATAAATATGATACTTACGATTATTTTTCTATTGACCCTCATTTTGGTGAAAATTCTGAGTTCAAAATATTGGTGCAAGAAGCTCATCAAAAAGGAATTTCTATTATATTGGATTTTGCTTTTAATCATGTAGGAGTGGGATTTTTTGCTTTTCAAGATTGTTTAAAAAATGGAAAAAATTCCGAATATTCTAATTGGTTTGATTGTCATCAATATCCATTACCGGAGAAAATTCCTGATGATTTTAAAGCTTCAGATTATTATCAATGCTGGTGGGGGCATGCTACTTTACCGGATTTGAACTATGATCTTGATCGACAACATCCTGCAGAAAATTACATTAGCGACATCAAAGATGCGAATGTCAATAAACCGCTTGTAGATTATTTATTGAAAGTTGTGGAATTTTGGTTAATAGAAATGGATATTGATGGGTTCAGATTAGATGTACCAAATGAAGTTCCTTTTTGGTTTTGGAAGTTGTTCAAAGATAAAGTTAAATTTCTCAAACCAAACGCTTATTTAATTGGAGAAATTTGGCATAATGCAACAGAATGGTTAGACAATTATTTTGATGCTGTAATGAATTATTCATATTTCAGAGAACCGGTATTACAATATTTTGCTCTTCAAAATTGGAGTACGGAAAAATTTGTTTCGGTAGTTTTGGAAGGTCTTCATCATTATGGTTTTTGCAATCTCAGTTTAATGATGAATTTGCTTGATAGTCATGATACACACCGTTTTTTGGAGTCTGCAATCGGTGATATTCGTAAGCTAAAATTAGCATTGATTTTCCAGATGACTTGGATAGGAACCCCACATATTTTTTATGGAGATGAAGTTGGATTGATGGGAGGAAATGACCCTGATAATCGGCGACCAATGAATTGGGATTTTTATAAAAACCAAAAATTATCGAACCTTCATGATTTCTATAAAAAAATAATTTCTATTAGAAAAGCGAACTCAGTGTTAATATTCGGGGAAGTTGAAATTATACATTCTAAACAAAATGTGCTTGTTTATAAAAGGTCTTTATTGAAGGAAGAAATTTTTATTCTTATCAATAATTCAGAAGAAACCAAACAAATCGATTTATTTCTTGACGGCGAATTTACAGAAATAATTAGTCAAAAAAATTATAAACCTAAGCAGGGAAAGCTTAGAATTCAAATACCTTCATTGTCTGGATTAATTCTAAAAAAGCAATTGGTTTGTAAAAATTAAAATGGGGAGAAAATGAAATTATCACTAAGAGAATCTCTTAATGAAGTGTTATACACAATAGATAATATAGAGAATTATTCACAACTTGAACAAGAAGTAATCAAACTTTCAGAAACAAAATGGCGTGGAAAGCAATTGAAAAACTATTTGTTAGAGGAAATATTAAATTATAGTCCGGAATTTCTTCTTGATAAGAATGAAAATATTGTCAGTAAAAAAAAACTTTTCAAAAATGCAAGATTCCGAATTAATCTTCAAAAATATGAATTAGAAAAAGGAATACTAATTTTTGGACACAGATTTTTACCGTTTCTTGATTCTGCCGATTCTCCGGATATAATTACTTTGATAGATAAAAATGACAATGAAATTCAAATGACTTATGATTCACATTTAATTGATGAGATTTTGCATTATTTTTCCTTTTTGTCATTCTATGATTTAGCTGATATATATGAGGTGGATGAAGACAATATTAGTTTTGATTCTTTTGACCTTACAGATTGGCTATTAGAAAACGAGTATAAAAAAGGAGATTCTTTGCTTATTGAAACAGTAGATTATGAAAACTCTATATTTAGAATTCTAAAAGTTTCAAGGAAGGAATTATCTAAAGAAGCATTGTTGATAAAGCATAGAGATCTTGAAATGGATAATGCAATTCTGTCTGTTTGTAAAGAATATTTCAAGTTCTTATCTGTTGAAGATTGTTTAACATTAGCTTTTAGTAAATGCAAAGCGGATTTGATTCAGAATCCGGGATCAGCAATTTCCAAAATAGTCAGCGAAAGTAAAACAATTGAATTATCAGGTAGAGGAATAGATGTTTGTTTAGTTGACAAAGAAAGAGATCTTGTAGATGAAATGATTCAAAATTTTGTATCTGAAAAATTACCTATAATGGGAAGTGCAAAAACTATGGATGCAATTCTAGATGAAATCGGTAATAGCTTTTCGGAAAATTTTATGATAGTTTTTTTAAAGACAGAATTGTTTATTAAAGCTCATAGAGAAAAGAAATTAGATAGAAGACCTCTTTTAGAAATTATTTTAGGAGTAGATGATTCTCCTTTTTATAATGAAAAACAACAGAAGAATTTTAATAAAGCATATTCAAAAATAGTAGATAGCGTTACAAATGATTATCTATTAAATCCGATTAATCAAACTCTATTCGATATTATGGATCAAATTATAAATATCAAATTAGATCTTGTAGAATTCCTTCGTACAATAGATAGAACTGTTGAAGATGTTGAAAAAATTAACTATAAATCAATTAAACCTCTTCAAGAATTGAGTATAATAATTGATGATTTACTTGAAGCTGTTTCTTCTGCAAAAAGCACTAATATCAGACTTATTGCTGAAGTTATAAAAATTTTAAAAGAAATAAAGAATCACATTCATGATTTATTTGATAAATTATCTTTTGAGTTTGGTTTATACTAATTGAGGGAATATGAAAAAGAAATTATTTGTAATTGATGGATCTGCAATTTTATACAGATCATACTTTGCTTTTATTCAACGACCTTTAATTAATAGTAAAGGGCAAAATACCAGTTCTATTTTTGGAACAATAAATACTATTGTTAGATTGATTGAGCAATTTGATCCTGAATTTATTGCAATTTCTTTCGATCTAAAAGGACCAACTTTCAGACATGAAATGTGTGAAACTTATAAAGCAAATCGTCCACCAATGCCAGAAGAATTAATCACACAAATAGAACCGGTTAGAAAATTCTTTGAGATAATCAATATAAAAGAATTCTCCTTAACAGGTTTTGAAGCCGATGATGTTTTGGCAACTCTTGCCGAGAATTTTAAGAAGGAAATTGATGTTGTCATTGTTTCGGGTGATAAAGATTTTGCTCAATTAGTAGATAAAAGTGTTACTCTTTATGACCCTTACAAAAATAATATCATTGATGAAGAAATTATTGAAAAAAAATATGGATTAAAACCGGAACAATTTGTTGATTATCTTGCAATTGTTGGAGATTCTGCTGATAATATTTCCGGGGTAAAAGGAATTGGACCAAAGGGAGCAGAAAAGCTTTTAACAAAATTCAAAACACTCGAAGGGATTTATGAAAATAGTTGGAAAATTTCATCAAAATCCATAAAATCAAAACTTCTTGTTGCCAAAGAAGATGCTTTTATCTCGCAGAAATTAGCAAAAATTATTCGTGATGTTCCTATCAAAAAAGTCTCTATTGAAAATCTTAGATTTAAAAAAGAATATCTGTTGCCGGCTATTCAATTTTGTGAAGATTATGAATTGAAAAATTTGATAAAAAAGATAAAATCTGTTGCTGGAAGTAATGTTGTTGAGAATTTATCAAACACAAATAAAAATTCTAACAAGATTTCAGTTATGAAATTTGAGACAAAATTAATTCAGGAAAATCAAGATTTCAATACATTATTAGAAATTCTAAAAGATAAAAAAATAGTCGCCATTGATACTGAAACAACTTCAAGTAATTCTCTTGTTGCCGATTTAGTTGGAATTTCTTTATGTTTTGATAATAAAACTTCTTATTATATTTCATTGAATCATCAGATGGCAGAAAATGTTCCACTTCAATATGCTGTCGATAAACTAAAAGAAGTCTTGCAGGGGAAATTATTGGTTGGGCACAATCTCAAATATGATTGGCAGGTTTTAAAAAAATACGATTGGCTTCCAGTATTATCTCAAGAAAATTATTTTGATACAATGATTGCTTCTTATTTGATTGATGCCGGATTTATGAGACACAGCCTTGATAATTTGGCAGAACATTACTTTCAATACAAAATGCAACCTATCAGTGATTTGATTGGCAAAGGTAAAAAGGAAATTACTTTTGATCTTGTAGCTCCTGATATTGCTTCATTTTATGCAGCAGAAGATGCTTTTGTCACTTTCCAATTATATGAGATTCTTACCAAACGACTCAGAAATTTGAATCTTGTTAATCTTTATGAAAAAATTGAGCTCCCTTTGATTGAGGTTCTTCGTTATATTGAAGAAACCGGAGTTTGGATTGATGTAAATATTTTGAGCGAGATATCGAGAAAAATTCAAAAAAAATTAACGATTTTAACTGAAGAAATTTATGAAATTGCCGGTTGTCATTTCAATATAAATTCTACACAACAATTGGGGAAAATTCTTTTTGAAACTTTAGAATTACCTACAAAAAAGAAAACTAAAACCGGTTATTCTACAGATATTAATGTCATGGAATCTTTGAAAGAATATCGTATTGCAGAATTGATTATTGAATACAGACAGCTTACAAAACTTGAATCAACTTATGTTCAGGCACTGCCAAAACTTATCAATGAAGATACCGGTAGAATTCATTCATCTTTTAATCAGACAATTACTTCTACAGGTCGTCTATCAAGTACTCATCCAAACTTGCAGAATATTCCAATAAGAACTTCTCTTGGAAAAGAAATTCGTAAAGCATTTGCCGGTGATTCAGAAAATAAAATAATTGTAGCTGCCGATTATTCTCAAATTGAGCTGCGATTAATGGCAATATTTTCTAAAGACCAAAATTTGGTTTCTGCATTTAAAAATAAATTGGATATTCACACACAAACTGCAAGCGTTATTTTTGAAATTCCACCAGAAAAAATTACTCCAAATGAAAGAAGAAAAGCTAAAGTTATTAATTTTGGAATTCTTTATGGAATGGGAGCAAGAAAATTATCAAGTGAACTCGGAATTACGATAAAGGAAGCAAAGAAATTTATAGAAAACTATTTTGAAAAATTTCCAACAATTAAAACTTTTATGCAGAACCAAATTGATTTCGGGAGAAAAGAAGGTTATGTACAAACTTTGTTTGGGAGAAAATTATTTCTTCCAGATCTGAATAGCTCTTATCGGCGTAATGTTAGTGATTCCGAAAGAATTGCTGTAAATATGCCAATTCAAGGAAGTGCTGCCGATGTTATAAAATTGGCAATGATTTCTATTCATAATAAAATTAAAGATAATCCAAAAATTAAAATGCTGATTCAAGTTCACGATGAATTAGTTTTTGAAGTTGAAAAATCATTTTTGGAAGAAGCTAAAATTCTAATTAAAAATGAAATGGAAAACGCACTCCCTGAAAAATATTCTAAAATTGTCTCATTAATCGTTGATATTGATACCGGGCAAAATTGGTTTGAAGCACATTAAATAAAAAAAATTAGCAACTAATAAAACTAACAACACGAGCTATTACAATCGGTTAGTTGCAAAAAAGTGCACAGGAGACAAAATGAATCGAGTTGATTTTATTATAGCAAAGAAGCTTATTTTACATCCTGCAAAAATTACACTTGCTGTTGTACAAGATGAAAATGGAAACAATAATCTTATTACTTTGGAATGGTTTATGAGAACTTCTATCAAACCACCAATGTTTGCGATTTCAATTGGTCATACAAGATATTCTTATGAATGTTTGCAGAAAGTAAGAAAATTTAATCTTTGCTTTCCTTCAAAAAAAATGAAAGAGTTAGCAATTTTCTGCGGTTCAAAATCTGGTCGTGATCTTGATAAATTTGAAACTAATAATGTTGAATGGTTCAAAGGAAGATGGGCTCAGTTGCCAATATTAAAAAATGCAGTTGCAAATTTTGAATGTGAAGTTGTTTCTCAAGTTAGAAGTGGAGATCATACTATTTTTGTTGGAGAAGTTAAATATTCTTGGATTGATTCCAACGAAGAAGTTTTGTTGGCAGAGGATTTAAATTCATAGCTTCAGAATACCTGAACTTAATGATTTTAATGTGACACCTGTTTTTCTAAAGAAATTCTTTTTTCGCAAAGGAAAACGAGTACGTTTTTAAAGAAGACAAATCGCAAAGGGAAGAACGCAAAGGAAAAAAGTGTTACTTCCTAAAGGTCAAATGTTCTGAACTTAATGATTTTAATGTGACACCTGTTTTTTAAAAAGAAATTCTTTTTTTCGCAAAGGAAAACGAGTACGTTTTTAAAGAAGACAAATCGCAAAGGGAAGAACGCAAAGGAAAAATATACAACATTTATCTGAAAACTGAAATTTATTATTTTTCTTTCCAATATTTTATAATTACTTTTCTAAGATGTTTGATGTCTAAATCCTTTGAGTCGCTTTCCAATCTTGGGTTTCTTCCGTCTGGATAGAAGTAAGTATAATTAATTATTATTCTATTTTGAGCTAATAATTTTGAAAAATAATCGTTAGGATCTTTTTGCATGATTAATTCACGAAGATCTTTCCAAGTGTGGTAAGCTCGTAAATATGCGAGTTCTTTATTGCTTCCATACCTTAATCCAATTTCTTTACCTTCAAGAATCAAATAATCATCAATATTTTGTAGAGAATGAACTTGAAGATTATCCGTAAAACCAGTCAGTTCAATTATAAGTTTTGATTTTTTTGAGTCCGATTCATTAAGGTCATATAAATAATCACTAATTTTATCAGCAACTCCGTCAAGTATGTATTGTAAATGTACTTGCGTTTTTTCATCTTTGATGATTTTAGAATATTCTTTATTCAATTTTGAAGCACTGTTTAAATTGGGATTAATTTTAAGCCATCTTTGATAATTTAGAAGATTTTTTTTGATAAATGGTTTATAATATCCTAAAGGAAAAGGGTTAATTCTATACTTTTGTAAATCTACATTTCCTTTATCAATATCAATATCCATCTGTCTTTTTTGATTCTTTGGAATCTCATAATAGTTGATGTAATAAAAATTTGTTAAATAATGACCTATTGCAGGCAAAATAGTTTCAAATTTATCATACAGATTATATATCTTACCGCGTGTAAGTATGGATAAAAATTCAGAATTTCTATTATCGGGAGGAAGTGCTTGAAATACTCTAATTCCTTTGTGTATCAAAGATTGAATCATATTGCAGTCTTCAATCTCACTGAATCCTTGAAAAACTAATTCATCTGTACATAAAATTGCAACTTTTTGAGCAGCAGGTCGGAAATTAAAAGATGTTAAAGAATATAGAGCATCTTCTGCAATTTCAGCACCGCCAGTGAGAGATTTTGGGAAATTATCTAAAAATGTTGATAACTCTTTTCCAAGTTCGCTTTTATTTGTTATTTTGTCACCGTAAACGACTAAACCTAATCTCCAATCAACGTTGACGCTTTCTAATAGTTTAAGAAATTTGGAAATGTTGTTTTTAAAATCTTGAATATTATCAACCATACTTGCAGATTGATCTATGACAACAACAATATCTATTGGAAACTTGTAATCACTTAGTTGGCTATTTAAATCTAAAAGCTCAATATTATCATCTTTAGCATGAAAATCCCGTAAACTTAAACCACTTACAAGATTACCTTTGTTATCAATAACATTTGCTATTAACATGTTGTGTGTTTCTTTTCCTTTGTCAAGATAGAGTGGTACTATTTGATTTTGACCATCGACATCAATTGCAGGAAATGCTATCTTGTTTTGATTATCTCCTGAAAGATTATAATACTTTGCATTTAAATAATCAATTAAATCCTCATGGCTATCAACTTGTCGAAGGTCTTCACCATCAAGTATGCATCTCCAAAAATTATCATTATAAAGATAATCCGAGTATTTGAATTTATAGTTTGGGATAATTCTTTTTGTACAATTTGTTATCAATAAAGCAATAATAACCAAAACAATAAACCTCGCTGTTCGCATAATAACTCCTATTAATTCGTATCTAAACGAAAACTAACTTTTCTAAATTTTCTTTTTTTGTCACACTACTCTGTAGCTTAATTCTCTTATTATCTTTACCCAAAGCTAACGCATTGGGCTACATAGATGTCGCTTCTATGAAGCTAAAAAATAAATAATTTCTCAATTATCCTTTCTTCATTTCCTTCATGGTAAAATTAGTCTTTTTTCGTTCAGATATTACCTAACATTACTTGTCTCTAATGTAGATTAGTCATTTCGATATTTTCTGTATTTGAATCATTCATCGCTCATATCTATGTCTGGATACCATTTTCTCAAACAATCCGGGCACATACCGTGTGAAAATTTAATTTCCGGTAATCTTTCGGTAATATAATCAGCAGGTTTTACCCAAGGCTTACCTTCTTTTTCATCATCACGAATTAAATTACAACCTGCACAAATTGGAATAAATTCATTCAATCCTTTTGTTTGTTCCGCACCTTTTTGAAGAAGTTTCATTATTTCTTTTTGTTTTGAAATATCACTAATTTGGAAAAGGTGTACGAACTCATCTTTATATTTTATGCATTTAATCATTATTTTTGCATCAATAAAACTTTTGTCTTTTTTCACCATAACAACTTCAGATTTAAAAAACTCTCTATCAGAATCTATGAAGTGAGCAATTTCTTTTTTTAGAGAGATATAAGATTCTTCGGATAAAATATCTTTTAATGATAGATGTTGTAATTCCTTTACTGAGTAATTAAGAATTTTGGAGAAAGGGGTATTTAGAAAAACAAATTGATCTTCTTTCATAATACTTATTCCATCACTTGTGTTTTCTATCAATTGGTTTAATGCTTCTTCACTTTCTTTGAGCTTATTTTCTGCATTTTTATAGTCTGTAATGTCTCTAAATATTTCTAATTTTGAAATAGATCCATCAGAGTTTAGCAAAGGTGTATCAATCAAATCATATGTTTTATTAGTCTTCTCCGAATACCATTCCCAACGAACAGTTTTACCTTCTAAGATCTCATCGTTTTTACACCATTCACAAACTTTATTTCTATTGTGGAAATATTCATAACATTTTCGGTTTTGATAATCCCCAAAATCTTTTGTGAGTACAGGATTCACATATTCAATGTCAAATTCCTGATTTACAATATATATACCATCTTCCATTGCTTCAAAGATGTTTTTCAGATTATCTCTTTCAATTAGTAAATCTTGTTCTGCTTTTTTGCGGTTGGTAATATCATGCGATAACACAACAAGGCTATCAATACTTTTGCTCTCTGATAATAAAGGCAGATAATTGACTGACATGAAACGTTCCCCGATATTTTTAAAAGTAAACCACGATTCATATTGAATTTCTTCTCCTGCAAGACATTTGCTTAGTTGTGGTTTTACCAAATTCTCAAAGATATTCTTACCTAATAATTCAGCAACATGCTTGCCCTTAATTTGGTTAGCGTCAATACCATGAGCATTAACATATGCATTATTAACGTATTCATAGATAAAATCTTTTCTAATCACGGCAATATGGTCGGGACTTGCTTCAAGAACACGATTACTGAGGCGTAATATTTTTTCTGCTTTTTTTCGTTCTGTAACATCTCTAATAACGCCTTCAACACCATCATACTTCCCATTTTTGTAAATGACCTGAGCGTTGCCTTCAATGAAAATATTCTCTCCTTCTTTTCTCCTAAACTCTGCCGGATTGTTTTCAATTTTTCCTGTTTTTTTAATTTTTTCAAGAAATAGATTTCTTTCATCAGGATTTGCATAGAAGGTTGCAACCTCTTTTCCAATAATTTCGTCTTCGCTAAATCCTAAAATTTTTGTAACTGAAGGACTAATAAGTGTAGCAATTCCATTTACATCTGTTTTATAAAAACCATCAATCATATTTTCGATTATACTTCTGTATTTTTCTTCGCTTTCTTTAAGTTCTTGTTCTGCTTTTCTTGTTGCAGTAAAGTCTTCTTTGATTGCAAGATAGTTAATTATTTCTCCCTGTTCATTTTTTATTGCTGTAATAGTAACTTTTTCCCAAAAATGTTCACCATTTTTTTTCTTATTATGAAATTCACCTCTCCATATTTTCCCAGAAGTTAAAGTATCCCACATATTTTTGTAGTATTCTTTTGTTTTTGTGCCTGCACTTAATATTCGAGGGTTTTCACCGAGAACTTCTTGTGCGGTATATCCGGTTAACTCTGTAAATTTTGGATTTGTATATTCTATATCTCCGTTTACATCAGTAATAATTATGATATTTGCACTTTGTTCAATTGCAGTTGATAGCTTTCTAATTTCTTGTTCTGCTTTCTTTTTTTCAGTAATATCAGTAAGAATAGTAAGCTTAGAATTATCATCGAGTAAAATATTATTTGAAATAAGAGTTCTATTATCTTCTGTATCAAATTCGTAATCCGATATTCCTTTTTTTACTTTAAGATTCTCATAAATACACCAGCTACATTTTTCATCTCTGTTATACAAAGCTTTATGGCATATTTCCCCAATGGTATTTTTACCAATCTTTTTTTGTAAAGCTGAATTCATATATGAAATTTTATAATCAGGAGAAACAATGTAGATTCCTTCTTTAAAAGTTTCAAGTATTTTGCGTTGCTGAATTTCATTATCAATAAGTTTTTGTGCTGATTTTCGGCGTTTAGTTATATCTCTAATTGTACAAACAACAGCTTTAGTATTGTTATAAATCATTGTTTGAGCAGTAATTTCAACCGGAATAAAATGTCCTTTTTTATGTAGTGCAAAAGATTCAAACACAGTACTCTTATCAGATAAGAAACTTTCTTTTAAAACTTCAACAGATTTTTCAATTTCTGTTTTAGGCAAAAAATCTATAAAAGATTTTCCAATTACATCAATTTGTTTATAACCAAGTAATATTTCAAGTTGTTTATTAAAAAAGAGTTGTGCACCTTGTTGATCTAAAACAACTACAACATCTGTATTTGCATCAATTATTTTCTTGTATTGAATATCAATTTTCTTAAGCTTCATTTTTTTTAGTGAGTTCAATAAAGTAACAAGGATTATCATTAACAACAAAATTAAGCTAATAATATGGATAACAAAGTATCGTCTGTTCAAGTCCGCTATTACATTTTTGTCTTTATGATAAGAAATTATATAAGCAACAGGATTCCCCTCAACATTTCTTACCGCAATAAAAGTAATAAAATAATCTGTTTTGTTTATTTGCTGATGAATTGAGAAATTTTCATTGTTAGCAAGTCTATCAGCTATTTGGGATTTAATATTTCTATCAATTTCCTTTAAAATATTTCCCTGTTCATTGTCATAGTGCAGAAAATCTTTTTCGAATAGATAATTATCAGAAAGTAAACTTTGAACATAATTTTCTCTTTCATCTGAACGAAGTTTTAAATCGACAATTTCTTTTTTTATCATATGATTAAAAACATCATCATTATTTGTAAATAATAGATTTATTGCAAATGAAAAACCTATATCAATCAGGCCAATATGCTTATTATTGTAAGAAACTGGGAAAACATTTCTAAACCCATTATAGATTTTTCCCTCTTCAAAACCTGAATATTTTTCTTTTGTCTTATTTGCCATTTTGATAGAATATCTAAAGTCAGCAAGGTCATCTCCAAATATCTTTGGTCTGTGAAATCGCAATAAAACTTCACTATTTGGAAGAATAAAATTAAACTGCCTGATATTACTAATTTTCAGGTGTTTGTATATTGGTAAAAGTAGATTATACAAACTATCTCTTATCGTGTTTTTGGTATCTTCATCGGCATCTATTGCTTTGCTGTACAAATCTAGAACATTCGGCGTACTAATAATTTGATTAAAAAACGTTTCAATCATTATTTTGTAAGAGCCTCTGACAGCTTTTAGCTTTATTTTAGTTTCTTTTGTTCTATCTGCTAAATAATTTGTTGTTTCTTTTTTCTTCTGGAATTCAATAAATGTAGAAAATACTCCTCCAATAATAATGAATGCAAGGATTGCGATAAAAATTCTGTTTTTCATATGATTATACTTCCTTTTGTTTATTAAAGATATTGATAAGAAATTTATAATTTCTATCTGATATACAAAGCTAATTTTTTAACAACTTCTAATTTTTATTAATCTGCATTTTCATTTAGAACTAATTAGTAATTGAACGAAAACTAACTTTTCTAAATTTTCTTTTTTTGTCACACTACTCTGTAGCTTAATTCTCTTATTATCTTTACCCAAAGCTAACGCATTGGGCTACATAGATGTCGCTTCTATGAAGCTAAAAAATAAATAAT